>JAQTNG010000405.1 GCA_028714015.1 Elusimicrobiota bacterium
GCTGAAGGGCCGCATCCCGATCTCCCAGTGGGGCGTCGGACTGCTCCCTCTCGCCGCCAACCGGACCGAATTCCAGAAATTGTCGCCGAACATGGTCGTCAAGATCCTCGGCTCGCTGGCCGAGTCTTATGATCTGTTCCTCGACGTCGACCCGTTCTTCCCGATGCAGATCTTCTCGTTCGATCTGGCCGACCTGATCTACTGGGTCTGCCTGCCCCAGCGCTCCCACTTCGAGGCGACCTACTCGCTGTTCAACGAGATCAAGGCCCTGCACTTCGCGCTCGACAAATTCGAGATCGTCGTCAACCAGGCCAACCTTCCCGGCGCGCTCGCGCCCAAGGAGGTCGACCGCTTCTTCAACGCGATACAGAAGCGCGTGCTCGCCTACTGCCCCTGGGAGGACCTGATTCCCGAGTACGCGAACACCCAGAAGATACTCGTCGTCGAGCAGCTGCAGAGCGACTGGGTCAAATCCCTGCGCATTCTTTTAGGGCGGCTCATGGAAATCAAGCCCTCCGTCAAGCACTGGGAGTCGTCCATGGATGCCGACGAGTTCTCCTCGTCGGCCGACATCCTGTGGAAGCAGTCGGCCGCCTCCCAGGCGGCCGAGGGGCCAAAGGCCGCGCCGAAGGACCTCACCAAGTCCTCCGGGCCGATACCCGAATTCTGGGACGAGCTCAAGGGCAAGATGCACAAGCTCGTCGTCGGCGCGATGGAGACCGAGCGCATCCGCATCTCCGACGACCCGAACCAGAACGAGGAGAATCGCGCGAAGGTCTCCCAGATTATCGAGAACCTGCTCCAGCGCGAGCAGAGCCTGGCGCTGTCCCGCGCCCAGCGCGAGCAGTTCACCGGCGAACTCGTCGACGAGATTCTCGGCCTCGGTCCCCTGCAGGCGCTGCTGCGCGACCCCGGCATCAACGAGATCATGGTCAACGCGTACGACAAGATCTACATCGAGCAGAAAGGCCAGCTCGTGCTGCTGCCGCTGCGCTTCCGCAACGACGAGCAGGTCGTGCAGGTCATCAAGCGCATCGTCGCGCCCGTCGGCCGCCGCATCGACGAATCCGTCCCGCTCGTCGACGCCCGCCTGAAGGACGGCTCGCGCGTCAACGCGATCATCGCGCCTCTGGCCGTCTCCGGCCCGACGCTCACGATCCGCCGCTTCTCCGCGAAACCCTTCACCCACACCCAGCTGATCAGCTTCGGCGCCTGCACGCCCACGTTCATCGATTTTCTGCGCGCCGCGGTCATCGTCAAGAAGAACATACTGATCGCCGGCGGCACGGGCACCGGGAAGACGACCTTCCTCAACATGCTTTCCAACTTCATCCCCGACGGCGAGCGCATCATCACCGTCGAGGACACGGCCGAACTGCGCCTGATGGCCGAACACTGGATCCGCCTCGAGTCGCGTCCGCCGAACATTGAAGGCAAGGGCGAGATCACGATCCGCGATCTGATCAAGAACTGCCTGCGCATGCGCCCGGACCGGATCATCGTCGGCGAGTGCCGCGGCGGAGAGGCGCTGGACATGCTCCAGGCGATGAACACCGGTCATGAAGGCTCGCTCGCGACCCTTCACGCGAACACCCCGACCGAATCGATCAGCCGTCTCTCCGCGATGTGCCTGATGTCGGGCATCGACCTGCCCATGAACGTGCTCATCGACATGATCTCGAGCGCGGTGCACATGTTCGTCCAGATCACGCGGTTCGCCGACGGCAAGCGCCGCGTGACCTATATCTCGGAGTGCACGGGACGAGACGGCCAGCGCGTTATCACCAAGGATATCTATCGCTTCATTCAGACCGGCATGAACGATAAGGGAATCAGCTTCGGATACTTCACGGCCATGGACTACGTTCCGCACTGCTACGACGAAATCAAGCTCAAGGGGCTTCCGGTGCCGCCGGAAGCGTTCTGGAGCGAGCGCACGAAGAAGAACAAGGGCTTACCCAACGCCATCGACGAGCTGATCAAGGCGGGCATCAACGTGCCGGACGACGCCGAGGCCGTGGCCACGGGCGGCCATGGCGGCGGGGGGCATTAGAATGACCAAGCTTCTCCCCGCGCTTCTCCTTCTGCTGCTGGCCGCGATCCCGTCCGGGGCCCAGATTTTCAATCGCGAGGAGATCGTGTTTCTCGTCGGCTCCGGCAAGTCGGCCGCGCCCGGGCAGCCGAAGGTCGAGGGCGCCATCACCCGCACCCAGGTCTTCTATCACTATTTCAAGCGGGATCGCGACCCGAGCCTGAAGATCCCGAAATGGGTGGACCAGACCCTCGAGGCGATGCTCAAGCGCCCGGTCTGGCAGGACCCCGACGAGGGCATCCTCAACGAGGCCCAGCTCTGGCAGGCGCCGGCGTCGGTGCTGTACGAGTTCTTCGAGCTCGTCCGCAAGAGCCTCCCGCCCTCCGACGGCGGCCAACTGATGCCGCCGGGCAACCTGATCAAGGATTACGAGGACAAGCGCATCCGTTTTCAGATGTCGCTCGACCGGCTCGTGCGCGCGAAGCTCGGCGACTCGCTCGGCGGCCGCGGCCGCGCCGTGATCGCCCATTTCGAGCTGATCAACAAGCAGTACGACAGCGTCATGGACGGCCTCGTCAACGGCGACACGCAGCGCTACAAGGACGCGGTCATCGCCATGGCCGCCCTGATGAACGGCGCGTTCGAAACGCTTCAGTCGACGCCGCGCGGCTTCAAGTTCCAGCAGGGAGACAACAAGGGCTCGCAGGCGGCGTCGGTCGTGTTCAAGATGATCGGCATCGGGCTCATCATCGCCTGCGCCTGGACCATCGGCTCGCTCAACGAGCGGAAGATCGGCGAGGGCTGGGAGCGCTACAAGGCGAAGGCCAAGGAGTGGGCCCACGAGTACGAGCGCCAGTTCATCGTCATCAAGATCCACTACCTGGTCGGAGGGCCGATGGCTTTGGGCCTGCTCATAGGCCTGCTCACCTTCGATCCGTTCGGCTTCATGATTTTCACCGGCTTCGGCATCTACGCCGGCCTGACCTTGCCGGGATGGCTCCTGCTCAACATCCGCTTCCGCCGCGGCCAGAAGTGCGAGGCGCAGCTCATGGACGCGATGATCCTGATGTCGAACGGCCTCAAGTCGGGCATCGACCTGATCGGCTGCCTCGAGATGGTGCAGCGCGACTGCCTGCCGCCGATCTCCGAGGAGTTCGGCCTGTGCATCAAGAACTACCAGCTCGGCACGGCGCTCGAACGGGCGCTCGAGGGCGTCGAGGAGCGCGTCCAGAGCCGCCTGCTGTCCTACATGATCAAGGCCGTCGTCATCCAGCGCTCCGTCGGCGGCAACCTGACCAAGATCTTCGACCGCATCGTCGACAACATCCGCGAGGAGTCCAAGCTCGCGGAGAAGACGGCGGCGATGACGGCGCAGCAGCGCATCCAGGCGATCGTCGTCGGCGTGATGCCCTGGAT
>JAQTNG010000406.1 GCA_028714015.1 Elusimicrobiota bacterium
CCGACGGGCTTTCCGCTGAGCGCGGCGCCCGCCGCCAGCATGGCCTTCGAATCGACGAAGTTCGACGCGGCGGCGTTGAACGAGGCGTTGAGCTCGCCGATGGGCTTTCCGCTGAGCGCGGCGCCCGCCGCCAGCATGGCCTTCGAGTCGACGAAGTTCGACGCGGCGGCGTTGAACGAGGCGTTGAGCTCGCCGATGGGCTTCCCGCTGAGCGCGGCGCCCGCCGCCAGCAGGGCCTTCGAATCGACGAAGTTCGACGCGGCGGCGTTGAACGAGGCGTTGAGCTCGCCGATGGGCTTTCCGCTGAGCGCGGCGCCCGCCGCCAGCAGAGCCTTCGAATCGACGAAGTTCGACGCGGCGGCCTTGAAGGAGGCGTTCAAGAGCTCGATCGGATTGACCTCTGCGGTGGAAGGCGCCGGTATCGCGGCGGCTGCGGCCTGAAGCGCGCCGAAAGGAATCGAAGCGGACGATTCGAAGCCTTCGGCTCGAGCGGCCCCCGGCGTCAGCAGCAGCGCCGCGGCCAGGGCGAAGAGTCGGGTGTTCATGCCCAGATTGTAGCCCCGGCGGGCGGCCCTGGCGGGTGTCCAACGGCCTAATCTCGTCGACGCAATCGACCCATGCGGCGGGATCGTAGGGCCTAGGGTTCGAGTCGTGTCCTGTTCGCGCGGCAACCCGAACGGCTCATCGCGGCGTTTCCAAGCGAGCTGGGGGATCGCGGCTAGAAACCGCTCTTGGGCAGGACTTTGCGCGGATCCAGCGGCACGTGCGCCCGCCGCATCTCGAAGTGGATGTGCGGCCCCGTGGAATGCCCCGTGGAGCCCAAGAGGGCGATCATTTGCCCTTGTTCCACCTTCTCGCCCAGGTGGACCTTCAGGGATTCGTTGTGCGCGTAGAGCGTGGTCACCTGCGAGTCGTGGCGAAGGATGACGACGTTGCCGTAGCCGCGCATGCGGCTGTCCGCGTAGAGGACCTCCCCGGACGCGGAGGCGTACACGGGCTCGCCCTCGTCGGCGGCGATGTCGATGCCCTCGTGCGGCTTGTGCCAGCGGCGGCCGAACTCGGAGCTGACGATCCCCGCGCCGAGCGGCCAGCGATAGGCGCCTGTGTAGGCCGGAAGCTTCGGATAGCGGTGCCCGAGCAGGCTCGTCACCGCGGCGGAGTGGAGATCCCCGCTGTCATGGTTCTTCTTGTAGAACGCCGCCCTCGCCGCGTAGTAGCCGAAGTCCTTCAAGATCGTCCCGGCGACGATGACCGTGCTGACCGCGACCTTGGTGGCGATCTTGGCCGTGCCGTAGGTCACCTTCGCGGTCGTCTTGATCACTTTTCCCGCCGTGCGGCAGGCGGTCAGCAGGGAGGCGGCGGCGAGGAGGGCCCATAATAGGCGCGGCATCGCCATGAGGATATACCCCCTGTGGAAAAAAGTCCAGGGCGTCCGTATTAGTCCCGGGCGGCGAGTAATGTTCCGAATGGGCCGCGGGCGGGGCCGGGGCTATACTGCGGCATGAGTAAAACGCGAGTTTTCACGGCCAGCCGCCTGACGTCCGGGAATTTCATTTTTCCGGCGCGCATCGAAGTGTCTCTCGAGCGGGTCGCTCAGATAAGGCCGAGCTTCGCCGGCTCGGAAGAGGAAAGCATAGCGATGTCGAAGGTGGCCTCGGTCAGCATCGTGACCGGGTTCCTTTGGTCGCAGGTCCGGATCGATTCGACCGGCGGGAGCCATCCGATCCTCAGCCACGGACACCGCAAGGCGGACGCGCACGCGATCCGCGATCTGATTGACCTCTATCAGCAGGAAAGTTCTAAAGCCGTCTAAGCAGGGCGGCCGCTCTCGACGCAGCCGGCGCCGCCGTCAGTCGAAAGCCCTCCAGCGAGGGAGGGCTTTCCATTTTTAGACCCGCGCTCCGGCCCTTCTTGAAAGTTCGTAGAATCGAGGCGATGCCGGACCGCAAATGCCTGATAGACCGCGTGATCCTGTTGTCTTGGTTCACGATCGCGTACAACCTGATCGAAGGCGGCGCGTCGATCTTCTTCGGCATAAGCGACGGCTCCATGGCGTTGGCCGGCTTCGGAGCGGACAGCTTCATCGAGGTGTTTTCGGCGGTTTTGGTTCTATGGCGGTTCCGATCTGAAGCGGGAGCCGCCTCTTGTTTGGCGACTGAACGAGAACGGAGAGCGACGCTTGGAATCGGGGCGCTATTCCTTCTGCTGGCCGCGGTTACGGCCGCCGGCGCGTTCATTCAGCTTCGCGACGGGCGCCATCCGGACACGACTCTGCCGGGCCTGGTGATTTCGGCGATCAGCCTTGGCTTCATGTTCTTCCTGTGGCGCGCCAAGAGCCGGCTTGCGCGGACTCTGGACAGCGCCACTGTGCTTAAGGATGCCGACTGCTCGTTGGCCTGCATAAAACTTTCCGTGATCTTGTTCGCGGGAAGCTTGACCTTTCTGGCGCATCCGTCGTTATGGTGGTCGGACGCCGCCGCCGCCGCCCTGCTCTCGGTCTTTATCGGTTTGGAGGGCGTGGGGACGATTCGAGCGGCCTTAAGGCCTGATTTCGCCGGCGGCTGCGGCTGCTCGTAGTCCTGCTGACCCCGCCGCCGTCAATCCTCGTACAGAAAAACGCGCACCGTTCCATCCTTGAGCGCGTAGCCCCGGTACAATCCCTCGCTGTTGTAGGAGAAGGCCAAATCGCCCTTGGGCGAGAGCACGATGACGCCGCCTTCGCCGCCGGCCTTCCGCATGGGGCCCTGGATCACTTCCTCGGCGGCCCGGGCGACGCTTAATTTCTTGTATTTGACGCGCGCGGCGATGTCGTGGGCGACGGCGTAGCGAATGAAGTATTCGCCGTGGCCGGTGGACGAGACCGCGCAGGACGCGTCGTCGGCGTAGGTGCCGGCGCCGATGATCGGGGAGTCTCCGACGCGGCCCGGACGCTTGTTCGTCATCCCGCCGGTCGAGGTCCCGGCGAACAAATGCCCGGAGGCGTCCACGGCCACGGCGCCGACGGTGCCCCATTGGTGATGCGTCCGGCGGTCGAGGCTTCCCTTCTTCAGGGGCTCTTTTTCCTGGCGCCAAATCTCCTCGATCTCTTTCCAGCGGCGCTCGGTCTTGAAATAGGACGGGTCCACGATTTCGACCCCGACTTCCTTGCCGAAGCGCTCGGCGCCGGCGCCGACCAGGAGCACGTGCTTGCTCTTCTCCATGACGGCGCGGGCCAGAGTGATCGGATTCTTGACCGTCGTGACGCCCGCCACGGCTCCGGCGCGCAGCTCGGCGCCCTCCATGATCGACGCGTCGAGCTCGTTTTTCCCTTCCGCGGTGAAGACGGCGCCGCGGCCCGCGTTGAACTCCGGGTCGTCCTCCAAGACCCGTATGGCCGACTCGACGGCGGACAGGCCGTCGCCGCCGCGGGCCAGCACGGCCTGGCCGGCCTT
>JAQTNG010000407.1 GCA_028714015.1 Elusimicrobiota bacterium
CGGGACTGCTCAAGCGCGGACTGCGCCGAGGCCATCGCGCGGCTGAGTTCCTCGACGCGCGAGCGGGCGGCGAGCAGATCCTCATCGTTCTTGTCCACGCGGGCGGACATCGCCTCGTAGGCGGCGCGCGCGTCGGCGGTGGAGGCCAGGAACTCCTCGCGGGCGGCGCGGGCCTGCTCGAGCTCCGCCTGCAGCGACTTCTGGGCGGACTCCAGCTCGGCCCGGCGGCGCGAGGCGGCCTCGAGCTCGGCGCGCTGATTTCGCCCTTCGTCCTCGAGCAGGCGGGCCGCGATGCCGGCCTTCTCGACGGCGGCCTGGCCCGCGGCGACGTCGCGCGCGAGATTCTCGACTCGCTCGCGCGAGGCGGCGAGCTCGCCCTCGGTGCGCTCGACGCGGGCGGACATGGCCTTGAGCTCGGCGCGCTGGCCGCGGCCCTCCTCTTCGAGCAGGCGCGCCGAAGCGCTCGCCTTCTCGACCGCGGCCCGGCCCGCGGCGACGTCCCGGTTGAGGTTCTCGACGCGCTCGCGCGCGGCGCCGAGGTCGGCCACGGCTCCCTCGAGCCGGGCGTTCGTCGCCACGAGCGCGGCCCGGGCTTCGGCGGCGGCGGCGTTGGCGTGCTCGCGCGCGGCGGCGGCCTCCTCGAGGTCGGCGCGCAGGGACTCGATGTGCGCCTCGTGCCCGGCGGTCTTCTGGCGAAGCTGCGAGATGTTCCGGCTCGCGGCGGCGAGATCCTCGTCGCGCTTGCGCGCCGACTCGGCCTGCGCCTCGGTCTTCGCCGCGAGCGCGCGGGCTTCCTCGCGCGCGCGCGCCAGATCCGCCTCGACGCGGGGGGCGCCTTCCTCGGCCGCGCCGGCGCGGAGGAGCAGCCCCGCGCGCTCCCCGGCGAGGCGCTTCAGGTCGGCCTCGAGCTCGGAGGCGCGGGCCGAGAGGGACCCCTCGGTCGCGGACAGCTCGGCTTCGACCTCGAAACGGCGGTTGCGCTCGGCCTCGAGAGCGGCGCCGAGCTGGGCGCGGGCCTCGGCGGCGACCTTCAGGGTCTCGTCGAGCTCGTGCGCCAAGGAGGTCGAGGACGCGGCCTCGCGGTGCAGCGCGGAGGCGGTGTCCTGAAGCTCGTCGACGCGCGACGTGAGCTCGCGCACACGCTCGCGAAGGCGCTCCTTGGCCTTGAGCTCGGTCTCGAGCTCGATCGAGCGCGCGCGCAGGCGGCGCTCGAGCTCCTCGACGCGGACCTCCAGGCGAACGGCGTCCAGGGCGTCCGTCTCCGCCGCGGGCGGAGGGGGGAAGTGCGCGTCGACGGCGGGCTTAGGTTCCGGGGCGTCCATCTTTCAAATCCTTGCGCAGGCGATCGAGCGCCTCGGTCTGCTCCTTCCAGCGCTCGCGCAGGGCGCGGCGCTCGGCGTCCATCTCGTCCTCGAGCTTGGCGCGGGCGTCCTCGAATTGCGCGCGCAGGATCGCGCGCTCCTCTTCCAGGGCCGCCTCGCGGCGGGAGACCTCTCCGGCGTGGCGGGCCTGCGACTGAGCCTCGGCCCGGCGGGCGGCCGCCACGGCGGCCTCGGCGCGCTCGCGCTCCTCCTTCGTCGCGGCCGAGAGGCGCTCGATCTCCAGGCGCATGCGATCGCGGTACTCGCCGAGCGAGGCGATCGCCGTCCTCGCCTTCTCGGCGGCCGCAGCTTCGGCGCGCCGCGACGCCTCGAGCGCGCGCTCCGCGTGCTCGGCGTGCGATTGGGCGACGCTCAGCCCCTGGGCGTAGGCCGCCTGACCCTGCTCGCGGGCGTCGCGCATCGCGGCGGCGCGGGCCTCGTTGAGGAGGATTTCGGTGTCGGCCATGCGGGCGGCCGCGTCGCGGCGCGCCTGGCGGGCGAGCTGAAGCTCGTCGTTGGCCGTCTCGCGCTCGGCGTTGAGGCGGGAGCGCTCCTCGCGCAAGGCCGATTCCAGCCGGACCGGAAGCTCGGCCTCGAGGCGGCGGGCGCGGTCGAGCGCGCGCTCGCCTTCCGCCCGCAGGGCCTCGGAGCGCTCCATGATCGCGGCGCTCTCGGCCTGGACGCGCGCGCGCTCGGCGGCGAGCGCCTGCGCGGACGCGTGCTCGCGGGCCTGGGCGCCGGCGGCGTCGTCGCGGGCCTTCGAGATCTCCTCGACGAGGCGCTGGGCCTCGCGCTCGAACGTGGCGGAGATCGCGCTCATCGCGCGCGTTTCAGTCTCGAGCACCGCGAGGCGCGCGAGCGCGGTGCGTTCCGAGGCCTCGGCGCGCGCGGTGCGGCCGGCCGCGAGCTCGGCCTCGCGCTGGGCTTCGACGCGCTCGAGCTCGAGGCGCGACGAGAGCGACTCGCGCGACGCGGCGGCCGCGCGCGACGACGCGAACTCCGCCTCGCTCGCCTGCGCGCGGAGCACCGCGGCGTCGAGACGGACGCGCAGGGAGGCCGCTTCGGCGTCCTTCGCGTCCGACTCAAGCATCGTCCGATCGAACCGCGCCTGCAGCTCGCGCGCCGCGCGCAGCCGCGCCATCGCCTCGCGCTCCCAGTCCTCGGCGCGGGCCGCGGCTTGATCGGCGTCCAGACGAGCCGCTTCGAGGACTCCGGCCGCCGCTTCGACTTCCCGGCGGGCCCTCGCGGTCTCGGCCTGGGCTTCGGTCCGCGCGGCGCGCTCGTCGCGCAGCGTAAAAGCAAGGCGGGCCGCGCCGTCCTTCATGCGTTCGCGGGCTTCGCTCTCGCGCGCGACCGCCGCATCCTTGGCGGCGAGCCGCTCGCGCAGCTCCTCGGTCTCGGCCTGGGCCGCCTCGAGCTTCTTCAGCGCGTCGCGCAGCTCGGCGTAAGTGCCGGCGGGGGGGATGACCAGGTCCGCGATGCGGCCGCCGAAGCCTTCGACGGGAGCGCCGTCGCCGCGCTCTTGCGAACGCGCGCGCGAAGCGAGCACCTCTTCAACCTCGCGGCCGAAGTCGTCTTTCCAGGCGTGGAGCGGATCCATGGTTCTCTCGAAGTATAAAGGAGGAGTGTTACAAAGACAAGTCTGGCCCCATGGAACTTTCGAGGGGGGTCGATCGTAAGATAAGAGATGAATGAACACCTAGGCCTTAAGCCCCATGGCTGATCTAGGACCCCGGGCCCTGACTTTCGCGCGCCGACGGGGACATCCTCGCGCAATGGGAGCGCGCCGACGCGCCGGACCGGCCGCCATCGCCGCCGCGCTGATCGGCGCGGGGTTGGCGCTGTACCGGCCGCGGCTCGTGCCCGAGCTGCGCGCCGGCTCGCGCGGCGCGCCGGCCCCGGCCGTCTCCGCGCTCGCCGCCGCGGTCGCCCGGCCTCGCGTTCACGGGCTCGCGCCCCCCGACTCGGGCTCCGGCGGCGGCCCCATGGCCGCGCGCCCGGAAGCGGCGTCCGGGGACGCGTCCTGGCGCGACGCGATCGCGGACCGTTCGTTCGCGGCCGCGGAGCG
>JAQTNG010000408.1 GCA_028714015.1 Elusimicrobiota bacterium
CGAAATGGGACGCCTTGGTCAGCCCGTCGCCGGTCGGCGTTCCGATCGACATCGTGGCGTAGCCTTCGCCGAGGCCGAGCCCGTACAAGGTGGGCGCGTTCTTGACGAAGATCGAGCACTGCATCTTGCGGGCCATCTTCGTCAGGTTGCCCACGTGGGTCGAGTGCATCGCGGCGGTGTGGCGGTGGCCGCCTTCGGCCTGAACGGCGAGACTGATGGCGCTGTCGACGTCAGGGGCCACCGTAACGGGGAGGAAGGGCATCAGCTGCTCGGTCCACACCAACGTATGGTCATTCGGGACTTCGGCCCACAACAACCGCGCCTCGGGAGGAATGTTCAAACCGATTCCTTTGGCCAAGACCGACGCGTCCTTACCGACAAAGTCGCGATTGAGAACCGGATCCTTGCATCCACGACCTCCCACCTTAATGACGAGCTTCACCAACGCCTCGGTTTGAGAAGCGTTTAATTCAAAGGCTCGAGGATCGCCGCGCATTCCCGCGAGAAATCTGTCCCGCGCGGCGGCGGTCACGATGACTTCTTTTTCGGCGGTGCAGAGGACGTTGTTGTCGAAGCTTGCGCCAAAGATAACGTCTTGAGCGCACTTCGGAAAGTTCGCGGTCTCATCGACGACCACGGGCGGATTGCCGGGCCCGGCAGCAATCGTTTTACACGTCTTTCCGACCGTCATCGCGACCTTCACGATCGCGGGGCCGCCGGTGACCATGTTCACGCGCGGGTCGGGATGCGCGAGGAGATTGCGGGTGTTGTCCTGCGACGGTCCAGCGTACGTCGTGATCAGGCCCGAGGGCGCGCCGGCGGCGACGGCCGCCTCGCAGAGCAGGCGCATCGTCTCGACGCAGGTCTTGAAGGAGGCCGGATGCGGCGCGAAGACGACGGAGTTGCCGGCCGCGATGATCGAGATCGCGTTGTTGATGATCGTGGCGGCGGGGTTGGTCGAGGGCGTGATCGCGGCGACGACGCCGTAGGGCGCGTACTCGACGAGGGTCAGCCCCTCGTCGCCCGTGTAGGCCTTGCTGACGAGATCCTCGACGCCCGGCGTGCGCGTCGCGCACACCAGGTTTTTCTGGACCTTGTCCTGCCAGCGGCCCATGCCGGTCTCTTCGACGGCCATCTTCGCCAGGCGCTCGGCGTTGGCGATGGCGGCCTTGCGCATCGCGCGGATGATGTCGCGGCGGACCTCCAGGCCCAGCTCATGGAACACGGCCTGGGCGCGCAGGGCCGTCTGCACGGCCGCGTCCACGGTCGGCTGAACCGGACCGCCGCAGGACGAGGCGGGCGCGGAGGAGTAGGCGGCGGCGGGACGCTCGGCGACGGCGGCCGGGACTCCGTCCTCCTTCTCCAGTCGCTTGAGGACCTCGGAGACGATCCGGGCGATCTCCTCACTTTGCATGCGCGTCCTCCGACTTCTTGAAGGCGGTCTTGCCGGACTGCTCGACCGTGTCGACGATCGCGAAAATCACCGCGTCGACGGGCCGTCCTTCGGTGCGCGTGGTTTGCCTGGCACTCGACCCCTGCACCAGAAGAACGAGCTCCCCCTCGCCGGCGCCGACGGAATCGACGGCGACGAGGGGGCTGCCCTTCGAGGCGCCGGCCAGATCGACGGGCTGCACCAGCAGCAGCTTCGATCCGACCAGCTTCTCGTCCTTCAAGGTACAGACGACGGTGCCCGTGACGCGGGCGAAGATCATGGCTACTTCTTCCGCGCCAAGGTCTCGGGGGAAGAGATCGGCATCTTGCCCTCGAGGTCCGGGTGCGGCTGGGGGATGACGTGGACGGCGATCAGCTCGCCGACCTTCTGAGCGGCGGCGGCGCCCGAGTCGCAGGCGGCCTTGCACGCGGCCACTTCGCCGCGGAACAGCACGGTCACGAGGCCGGTGCCGACTTTTTCGTAGCCGACGATGCGGACGTCGGCGGCTTTCACGGCGGCGTCAGCGGCTTCGACGCAGGCGATCAGGCCGCGGGTCTCGATCATTCCAAGTGCGTTCATTCGTGTTCTCCTTACGCGATGTGTACGGCGTCGCCGGTTTTGATCCCGGCGGCATTGGCCTCGTCGGTGTCCACATGGAACTCGAGGCTGTACTTGTCCGACACGCGCACGACGACGTCTTCGAAAACGGTGGATCGTCCTCCGCCGGCTCCGGCGCGGACCCTCACCACCTCGCCGGAAGCGATTCCTAAGTTTTTGGCTTCGCTCGGGGAAAAATGAAGATGTCGTTGGGCGATGATGACGCCCTCTTTGATCTCGATCCGCCCGGCGGGGCCGACAAGGGTCGCTCCCGCCGAGTTTTTGACATCTCCCGATTCGCGCACCGGCGGCTTGAGGCCGATGGCCATCGCGTCGCTGACGGAGATCTCGATCTGGGTATGGTCCCGGTACGGGGCGACGAGACGGATTTTTTTGAGGACCCCTTTCGGACCCTGGACATCGATCATCTCTTCCGCCGCGTAAAATCCCGGCTGCTTGATATCTTTGACTCTTTTCGGCTCCGCGCTGGAGCCGAAAAGAATCTTGAAGTGCTCCTTCGTCAGATGGCAATGCTTCACCGACACGCCGGCGGGGATGTCGAGCTTCGAGCGCTTCATGCGCTTCGCGACCTCTGCCGACAACTCAGCTACTTCATAAGGCGAGAGAGTCACGCCTTTTGGAATCCCATGATCCGGAGGAAATCCTTCTTGAGGCTCGCCCCGCCGACGAGCGCGCCGTCCACGTCGGCCTGCGCCATCAGCGAGTCCACGTTCTCGGCGGTGACGGAGCCGCCGTAAAGGATGCGCGTGCCCGCGGCGAAGCCCTCGCCGTGCAGCTTCGCCAGCTGGGAGCGGATGAACAGGTGGGCTTCCTGCGCTTGGGCGGGCGAGGCGGTCTTGCCCGTGCCGATGGCCCACACGGGCTCGTAGGCGATCACGACCTTCGAGAGGTCGGCGGGCGCGAAGCCCTTCAGGCCGCCCGCGATCTGCGTCTCCAGCACGCGCCAGGTCTTCTGCGACTCGCGCTCCTCGAGGGTCTCGCCGACGCAGACGACGGGGGTCAGGCCCGCCTTGAGCGCGGCGCCGAGCTTCTTGTTGATCCACTCGTCCGTGTCGCCGAACAGCTTGCGGCGCTCGCTGTGGCCGATCAGGACCAGAGAGCAGCCGGCGTCCTTGACCTGGCCCGCGGAGATCTCACCCGTGTAGGCGCCGGAGGCTTCGAAGTAGCAGTTCTGGGCCCCGAGGCGGACGGGGGTGTCCTTGAGGACCTCGCCCACGACGGTGATCGCGGTGGCCGGGACGAACACGGCGACTTCGCCCGAGGCCGAGTTGGCCCCACCGGCGACGAGTTTGGCCAGGTCGACGGACTGGGCCAAGGTCAGGTTCATTTTCCAGTTGCCGGCGAGCAGGGGACGGCGCAAGGGGGAAGCCATTT
>JAQTNG010000409.1 GCA_028714015.1 Elusimicrobiota bacterium
CCTGAGCATGGCCGATTCGTCCGGCACGCGTTTGAGCGCCATACAGGCTCTTACCGGTTCCTATCTCATAGGAAAATCGATTTCCGTCAACGTCGCCGAAGGCGACGAAAACATCGGCGTATACCTTCCGCCGTCGGCCGGCGCCGCGCTCGTCAACGCGGGCCTTCTTCTGCACGGCAAGGTCGCCATAAATTTGAATTACACGGCCAGTAAAGAGGTCGTGGATGCGTGCGTCAACAAAGCCGGCATTCGAACCATCGTCTCCTCGCGCAAGTTCTCCGAGAAATTGGGCTGGGAACCAAACGGCAAAAAAATATACGTCGAGGATCTCATGCCGTCGATCTCCGGCTTCTCGAAAGCCGTTCATGCCCTGATTTTCCTTCTCATTCCGTCGTTCGTCCTCGAACGGACTTTCTTCAACAAGGCCCGCGGTTCCTTGGACCGCCTCGCCACCATCATGTTCACCAGCGGCTCGACCGGAACCCCCAAGGGCGTGATGCTCACGCACGCGAACATACTCGCCAACCTCGAGGCCGTCGCCCAAGTGATCCAGTTCGGCCCGGACGACCGCATGATCGGCGTTCTGCCGTTCTTCCACTCCTTCGGCTTCACCATCACGCTGTGGCTGCCCCTGCGCCTGGGCATGGGCGCGGTGTATCACTACAACCCTCTCGACGCCCGGCGCATCGGCGACCTGGCGGCGGAATACAAAGCGACATGTCTTCTCGGCACGCCGACCTTCCTGCTCGCGTGGATGCGGCGCGTCGAGCCCGAGAAGTTCAAGACCCTGCGCCGGGTCGTCGTCGGCGCCGAGAAGCTGCGCGTCGAGGTGGCGAAGGCCTTCAGGGAAAAATACGGGATCGTCCCGCTCGAGGGCTACGGCGCCACCGAGCTCTCGCCCGTGGCGGCGGTGAACATACCCGACATCGAATGGCCCGGCATCCATCAGACCGGGACCAAGATCGGCACCGTGGGCCAGCCTCTTCCCGGGGTCTTCATGAAGATCGTCGATCCCGAAACCGGCAAGGAGCTCGGCGCCGACCGTCCCGGCCTGCTGCTCGTGAAGGGCCCGAACGTGATGGCGGGCTACCTCGGCGATCCGGCGAAGACGGCCGAAGTCGTCAAGGACGGCTACTACGTCACCGGCGACATCGCCAAGATCGACGAGGACGGCTTCGTCACCCTGACCGACCGGCTCTCGCGCTTCTCCAAGGTCGGCGGCGAGATGGTGCCGCACATCAAGGTCGAGGAAGGCCTGCACGAGGTCCTGGGCCTGCTCGAGATGACCTTCATCGTGGCCGGCGTCCCCGACGACAAGCGCGGCGAGCGCCTCGTCGTCCTGTACAAGGGCGAGATCGAGATCGAGGTGCTCCTGAAGAAGCTCGGCGAGACCGGCCTGCCCAAGCTTTGGATCCCGGACAAGTCGAACTTCCACAAGGCCGCGGAGTTCCCGCTGCTGGGCTCGGGCAAGGTCGACATGCAGGGGCTCAAGGCCGAAGCCCGGCGCCGAGAAGGGCTATAATCCCCGCACGATGCTGATGCTTCTCGTCGCCGCGCTCATCGCCGCCAACGCGCTCTTCGTCCTGATGGAGTTCGCGATGGTGCGCGTGCGCCCCTCGCGCATCGAGGTGCTCGCGCGCAAGGGCGACCGCCGCGCGGTCGCGGTGCAGGGCGTGCTGGTCCGGCTCGACGACTATCTCGCGGCCTGCCAGGTCGGCATCACTTTGCTGTCCCTGACTCTCGGCTGGGTCGGCGAGCCGGCCGTCGCGGTCGCGGTGACGGGGGCGATCGGCGGCGTGACGGGGGCGCTGCCTCCCGTCGTCTTCCACGCCATCGTCTTCGCGCTTTCGCTCGCGATCCTGTCGTGGTTCCACATCGTGCTGGGCGAGCTCGTGCCGCGCACGCTCGGCATCCAGTTCGCGGAGATCGTGGCGCTGTGGGGCGTCCTGCCCTTGATGGGCTTCAAGGCGTTCCTGCGCTGGCCGGTGCGTTTCCTGTCGGCGTCGTCGAAGGGCATCCTGCACCTGTTCGGCGTCAAGCCGGCGGCGGAGGCCGACCATTCGGTCACCGTCGACGAGATGCGCGTCCTGCTCGGCGAGACCCAGGAGCGGGGCGCCATGCCTCTCGAGCGCCTGCTCCTGCTCGAGAACCTCTTCGACTTCGGCTCGTCCAAGGTCTCCGACGCGATGCGCCCGCGGGAGCGGATCGCCTACCTGTCGCTGGCGCGCCCGTGGGCCGAGAACCTGGCGGTCATCCGCGACAAGCGCTACTCGCGCTATCCGCTGTGCGAGACCGATCTCGACACGGCGATCGGCTTCGTGCACATCAAGGACCTCATTCTCAACGAGGTCGGCGCGGAGCCGGACCTCAAGAAGCTTCGCCGCGACCTGTATGAGGTGTCCGATACCGAGCTCCTGGAAAAGCTGCTCAAGACCATGCCCGACAAGGGCGTCCACCTCGCGATCGCCCGCGACGGCCTCAACCGCATCCTGGGCCTGCTGACGCTCGAGGACATCATGGAGGAGCTCGTCGGCGAGGTTCGCGACGAGTTCGAGAAGGAGACGGGCTGGGTGACCGGGGAATTCTTCTCCCGCGCGGCCGTCGACGCGAACCTGCCGACGACGGAGCGGCGGGCGACGATCCGCCACCTGATGGAGAAGATGAAGGCCGTCAACCCCGAGCTCGACGCCGACACGGCCTTCGCCGCGGTCTGGGAGCGCGAGCTCAAGTTCGCGAGCGCGGTCGGCCGCGGCGTGCTCGTGCCGCACGCGCGCCTGCCGGGTTTGAAAGCGCCGCTGATCGCGGTCGGCCGCTTCGCGAAGGCCCCGCCTTTGCCCACGCCCGACGGCACGCCGCTGCGCCTCGTGTTCCTGATTCTGACCCCGCTCGAGACGCCGACGATGCAGCTCAAGGTGCTCCAGCGCATCGCCTCCCTGGTCACGAACGAGACCTTGCGGCGCAAGATCCTGCGCGCGAAGACCGACGAATCCCTTTTAACCATACTGCGCACGGCCGACACCCTCCTCGCCACCTAGGGGGTGTCAGGCTTACCGGTTTTTGCATTACTCCGCGAATCCGTGGATCGAAAGTAATGCAAAAACCGGTAAGCCTGACACCAAGTTCCGGGCCGGCACCCTCCTCGCCGCCTGATCTAAGTTGTATTATGGGGTTATGCCTAGCGAAACCCTGCGCTTTTTGCGTGCCTGCCGTTCCCAGCCCGTTGACGCGACCCCCGTCTGGTTCATGCGTCAAGCGGGACGCTACATGCCGGAATACCGCGAGCTGCGCAAGACGCACTCGATCCTCGCGCTCGCGAAGACGCCGGAGCTCGCTTGCGAGGTGACTTTGCAGCCGGTGCGCGCCTTGCCCATCGACGCCGCGATTCTGTTCGCCGACATTCTGCTGGTACTGGAGCCGATGGG
>JAQTNG010000410.1 GCA_028714015.1 Elusimicrobiota bacterium
CTGCTGCGCCACAAGGGCCGGGACATCGGCGTGGTCATGGGCGTGCAGGCCATCTCCTGGCAGGAACTGACCATCATCGGCAAGTCCGCGCACGCGGGCACGACGCCGATGCGCTTCCGGCGCGACACGGGCCTGGTCGCGGCCCGCCTCAACGTCGCCCTGCGCGAGATGACCCGCTCCGGACGCTATGGTCGCGAGATGCGCGCGGCGATGGGCGCCATACGCCTGACCCCGAACATGGTCAACGTGGTGCCGGGCCGCGCGGTCTGCACCGTGGACCTGCGCAACCCCTCCGACGCCCTGATGAAGAAGGCCGAAGCCGACTTCGCCCGCCTCTGCAGGAAGATCGCCAAGCAGGACGGCGTGACCATCGCCAGCCGCTGCACGGCCAAGACCCCGCATGTCCCCTTCGACAAGTCCGTGCAGGACCTCATCGCCGCCCAGGCCGACCGCCTGGGCCTGTCGCACGAGCCCATCCTCTCCGGCGCGGGCCACGACGCCCAGGAGTGGAGCCGGGTCTGCAAGACGGCGATGGTCTTCGTGCCGGGCGAGTACGACGGGATCAGCCACAACCCGCGCGAGTTCTCGACCTTGAAGCAGTGCGCGGACGGCGTGAACGTCCTGCTCGGCGCGGCCCTCGTCCTGGCCGAAGAAAAATAATGAGCACCGTCCGCGCGGCTTTAACCCAAACGATTAATGCGTTCAAGGACATGCCGAAGTCCGTCAAGGCGCTCGGACGCCTCAAGGGCCGGCTCGACGCGGTCCGCGGGGCGAACGTCGAGCACAACGTCGGCCTGATCCGGGACGCCGCGAAGGCCGGGGCGAAGATCGTGTGCCTGGGAGAGCTGTGCACCGGCCCGTACTTCGCGATGGTCAAGGACCCGATGTGGCTGGCCATGGCCGAGGACGCCGCGAACGGGCCCAGCGTGAACGCCTTCGCCGAGGCCGCCGAGGCGAACCGGATCGTCGTCGTGGCGCCGATCTACGAGCTCGACGCCAAGACGAAGAAGCGTTTCAACACCGCGGTCGTCATCGAAGCGAACGGGAAGATCATCGGCAAGTACCGCAAGACTCACATCCCCTGCGGCGCCAACGAGCAGGGCGAGTTCGCGGAAACCTTCTATTACGGGCGCAGCGAGGGGCCGCAGAACAGGAAGTCGGCGAATATTCTGGGCAAGAACCCTTACTTTCCCGTCTTCAAGACCTCGGTCGGGAACATCGGCGCGGCGATCTGCTACGACCGGCACTTCGAAGGCGTCGTCGCGGCGCTCGCCTCGGCCGGAGCGGAAATTATTTTTTCTCCCGCCGTCACCTTCGGGGCCAAATCGCGGCGTCTCTGGGAGCAGGAATTTCTGGTTGATGCGTGCCGCCACCGCCTCTTCATCGGCGGCTCGAACCGCCGGGGCGAGGAAAAGCCCTGGAACCAGCCCTACTTCGGCGCGAGCTACTTCGCCGGCCCCGACGGCGAGAAGGTGCAGAACCGCTCTCCGCGCCCGGACCTCGTGATCGCCGATCTCGACCTCGGCTCCCTCAAGAAGCCCGACCCTTCGGGGTGGAACCTGAAGCGCGACGTCCGGCCCGACATCTACTAAGGGCCAACTATCCTTGAGGATAGTCTCCCGTTCGAATTAGCCGCAAAGCGAGCACTCATTGTTGTCGACAACAGTTTTTGGAGGGCTGACCTGTGGATAGCGGGGACAACGCGGCGCGCCATCACTTCACGCGGCGTTCGACGCTGGCGACCCTTCCGTTCTCGACGACGACGCGCATCCGCGCTCTCGGATCCCCGACGTCGGAGCTGACGCCGACGCTGGTGCCGTAGCCGCTCGCGCCTCCCATGCTCGACATGCCGAAGCCGAGCCCCACGCTCGGTCCGCCGCCCACGCCGTACTCCCAGACCTCTTGATTCGACGCGGCCGTCTTTTGGGTATAGACGCGGCTGGGCTTGCCGAGCGCCATCAAGGCCTGCTCGGCCGTAAAGCCCACCTCCGCGCGGCCTTCCCGGATGGCTTGCTGGACCTCCGGCGGGAAGGCGTCGAACGCGGCCTGGTTCTTCTTGATGCGCGATTGGGGCGACTGGCACGCGGCCAGCGCCGCCACCAAAATGAGCACGACGGTTCTGTTGGTCATTGGGATCACCGCCCTGAATCCAAGGGCGCAACGAACCGGCCTACTTATCCCCATTTTTCCATCGGTGGAATTTTGGGGATGACTTCAGCCGCGGAGGACGCGGCTAACCGGCGTTGACGTAGCTGACCGCGTCCGGGGCGAAAAGCGCCCGGCGCAGGAGGTCCATGATGAGGGCGTAGGTGAGGTCCACCTCGCCCTCGGCCGCACCCCGCGCGGTGCCCGCCGGATCGGCGGGGCTGTAGCTCACGCGGAAGCCCGGTCCCGCGTAGTCGGCCTCTCCGCCGCGGAGCGTGAGGCTGTACTCGCGGCCCGAGAAGCGGCCGAGCACGGCCTCGCCCGCGATGAAGAATCCGTCGCGATGCTTGTTCTCGGCCCAGAACTCGCGGGTGCCGAAGAAGCGCGGCTTGACGATGTAGGGCCCCCCGTCCTCGGGGCAGAACACGTCGCAGTTGCCGCACTCGTTGCAGAAGTCGGCGAAGTTGGCGAGCTGGTGCTTCTTGTCGAAGCGCAGAGCGCCCTCGGTCCGGCCCGTCCAGGAGCCGCCCTCGAGCCGGAGCTTGACGACGGGCACCTCTCCGCGCGGCAGGACATAGGTGAAGTTGGCGTCGTTGGGGCAGACCGGGACGCACTTGTCGCAGGTCACGCAGTCGAAGAGGACGAGGTGGGTGCCGATCTTCTTGGGCAGGGCCGAGTTCTTGGCCTTCGCGTAGCGCGGGTCCTTCGTCGCCTCGGCGACATAGGCCTTGGTGTTGGCGAGGATCGATCCGCCCCGGCTTTTCGCGATGAACTCGGGGATCGTGACGGCGCCGACGGCGTCCATGCGGCGTGATAATTCCTCGCTATAGCCCTTCAGACGGCCGTAGCCGCCCGGGGCGAGCAGGTCGCTGCAGACGGTCACGGGCACGAGGCCGAGCGAAACGGCGTCCGGATAATTCGTCTTGTCGATGCCGGCCGAGAACGAGACCGGGACGGCGTCGCCGAAGCGCTCCCGGAAGCGGCCGACGAGGTTCATCGCCAGGACGTGCAGGGGCGCGCCGGACAGATACATCGTCTTCTCCGCGGCGGGCAGGAAGCCCTCCTTGTTCTCGACGACCAAGGTATTGCTGAACTTGACGCCGAAGCCGCGTCCCAGGCTCTTGGCCTTCGCCGACAGGCGCGTCACGAAGCCGCAGGCCTGCTCCCAGGTGGCGTCCTTGGCGAAGGCCTCCTCGGGCACGGCGATGTCGCCGTAGCCGAGGGCGTCGTTGAACAGCGCGCGCAGGTCCTTGGGCCCGAGCAAGGTC
>JAQTNG010000411.1 GCA_028714015.1 Elusimicrobiota bacterium
GGCCTGACGAACGCTTCCACTTACTTCTACCGCGTCCGAGCCCTCAACGGCGATTCGGCCGCGACGGCTTACGCCTCCACGATCACGGTCGCAACACAGCTGACGCCCCCGCCCGGCGCCCCCACGGGCTTCGCGGGCGCGGCTCTGTCCACCGCGTCGATCCTCTGGAGCTGGACGGACAACGCCGTCAACGAGGACGGCTACCGCGTCCTGTCGGGCAGCGTCAGCCTCTCGGGCGACCTCGCCGTGGACGCCACGGCCTGGCTTCAGGCCGGGCTGGGCGCGAACGCCGTCTCCGGGCCCCTCTCCGTCCAGGCGTTCAACGGCGGCGGGACCGGCAGCTCCGCGATCTCATCGAGAACGACCTGGGCGGCCGCCCCGTCCGCGCTGGCGGCCGCCGGCGTCTATCTGACGAGCGCCACGGTGAGCTGGAGCGCGGGAGGCAACCCGGCCGGGACGGTTTATCAGCTCGAGCGCTCGACCGGCGCCGGCTACGGCCTGCAGTTCGCCGGCGCCGCGACCTTCTATTTCGACGCCTTCCTGACGCCGTCGGCGACCCACTACTATCGCGTCCTCGCGCTCAACGGCGAGTCCTTCGCGACGGCGTACGCCTCGTCGATCGCCGTGGTCGCCTTGCCCGCGCCCCCGGTTCCCGGCGCGCCCGGCGCGCCGAGCGGCGCCGCGCTGGGCGTCTCGTCCGTGACCTGGACCTGGCCTTCGGCCGCCGGCGCCGCCTCTTACAGCCTGTTCCGGGCCTCCGACAACGCGAATCTCGCCTCCTTGTCGTCGGGACCGTTCGTGCAGACGGCGCTGACGCCGAACACGGCCTACGGCCTGCGCGCGGCCGGCGTCAACATCGGAGGAACGGGCCCGCTGTCGGCGTCGGCGACGGCGTACACCTTGGCCGCGGCCCCCTCGGGCGCCGCCGCCTCGTCGGCGACGGCGGCGAGCCTGGCGCTCTCCTGGTCGCTGAACGGCAACCCGGCCTCGACCTTAGCCCAGCTCGAGCGCTCGACCGGCCCCGCCGCCTACGCGGCCTTGGCCGCCGGAGCGCTGGCCGCCTACGCCGACGCCGGCCTTCTCGGCTGCACGACCTACTACTACCGCGTGCGCAACCTCAACGGCGACGGCCTGCCGACGCCCTACGCCTTGTTTCAGGGCGTCACGGCGAACACGATCCCGGGCCCTCCCGTGGGCCTGAGCGCCTCGGCGAACGCGGGGGGGACCGTCAGCCTGGCCTGGGGCCCCTCCGCGACCGAAGGCGTGACGGGCTACCGCCTCTATTGGGACGCGGGCTCGGGGACGGTGTCCTACGGCGCCGCGCTCGCGGTGTTCGGCTCGACGGCGACGACGTTCACGACGGGCGTGCTGGCCTCGAGCGCGTCGTACACGTTCGCGCTGCGCGCGGCGCACCGCTGCGGGGCCGTGGAGACCGCGGGCGCTATGGCCATGTCCGGCTCCGCCGTCGCGCTCCCGGCCGTGCGCGCCGCGATCAAGGAGCCGGAATCGGGACGGCGCATCAACGGCGACCGCGTCACTTTGCTCGGCGAGCTCGCGTACGGCGCGCCGTCCGACGTCTCGCAGATCGCTTTCCAGTATAAGCTCGCGGCCTCGACCGCCTGGCTCAGCGTGCCCGCCGCGGACTTCAATCATTCCAATCCCGATCTGGACTTCCCGTATTTCGTGCACTGGGACGTGACGGTCCTCCCGGCGGGCTCCTACGATCTGAGGGCCGTCGCCTACGACGCCAACGGCGTCCCCGATCCCGCGCCGCCCGCCGTCCGCGTCGCGGTCGACCCGGTCAACCCCGACATCAGCGAAAGCCGGACCGTGGACGGGAGCATCAAGAAGGACCAGACCGTCTCGAGCGCCGTGACGAGCGTCGTCGAAACGGCGGGCGCGGGCGCCTCCGACCCCACGGTGCGCGTGACGATCCCGGTCGGGGCCGTGAGCGCCGCGACCGCGACCGTGTCGGTGACCGCCAACCCGGCGATCACGACCGCCGCGCCGTCGGGGCAGACGATGGTCGGTTCGTCGATAAAAATCGGCCTTTCGAACGGCCAGTCCGCGCTCAACGGCACGGCGGCGATCTCCCTGACCTATCCGGACACGGTGAGGTACCCGTCCCTGCTTCAGATCTACTACCTCAACGAGGCCACCGGCCGGTGGTCGCGCGATTTCAGCAGCACGGTGGACACGTCGAGCCGCACGGTGACCGGGAACACGCCCCACTTCAGCACCTTCGCCTTGATGCTCGGCACGGCCTTCGCCCCCGACCTCGACAGCGTGCAGGTCTACCCCGTGCCTTTCAAGCCCAACGGCCTCAACCCGGACGAGGGGAAGCCCTTCACGCCGGGCAACAAGAACTCCGGCATCATCTTTTCAGGACTGGCGGCGGGCTCCGAGATCCGGATCTACACCCTGACCGGACGCTTGGTCGCCAGCCTCGACAACGCTCCCATCACCGGCGCCATGCGCTGGGACGCGCGCAACCAGGACGGACGCGACGTCGCCTCCGGCGCCTATTTCGCCGTGATCACGGCGGGCGGGCACAAGGCCGTGGTCAAGAAGCTGGTGATCATTCGATGAGACTCACGCGCGCTCTGGCGGCGATCTTGCTGGCGGCCTCGGCCGCCGCGAGCGCGCGCGCGCAATCGGCGGCCGGCGCCGACACCTTCGACTTCCTGCGCCTCGACGCGAACGCGCGCGCGGTCGGCATGGGCGGAGCCTACACCGCGCTCGCCGTCGACTCGAACGCCCTGCTCTACAATCCGGCCGGCCTCGCGCGGGTGCGCTCGAGCGAGGCGACCTTCATGTACAACCAGTACGCGCAAGGCATCGGCCAGCAGTACATCGGCGCGGCCCTCAAGAACGGCCTCGGCTTCCAGTTCAACTACGCGACCCTGGGCGACGTGCCCCGCACGACGATCTCCAACCCCGGCGGCACGGGCGATCGGCTCAGCATCAGCGACACCTCGCTCGGGGCGGGCTACGGCCGCGAGCTGACGGCGGACCTCGCCGCCGGCGGCGGGATCAAGTACATCACCGAGACCTTGGGCGACGCCTCGGTCAGCGGCTACGCCGTGGACCTCGGCGGGCTGTACCGCATGCCCGACGTGAAGGGCCTCGTCCTGGGCGCCTCCCTGCTGAACCTGGGCCCGTCGGTCAAATTCACCTCGGCCTCGGAGAAGCTGCCCACGACCTTGCGCCTCGGCTCGGCGTACGCGCTGCGCCTGCCGCGCAACGACGGGACCGTGGCGTTCGACCTCACGAAGAGCGTCCTCGACAAGGTGCGCATGGGCTTCGGCGCCGAGACCTTGATCGACGAGCGGTTCGCGGTGCGCGCCGGATTTACGACGCGCCAGGACGCGGGCCTCGGCCTCAGCGTCGGCCTCGGCTGGGTGGGAAGAAAG
>JAQTNG010000412.1 GCA_028714015.1 Elusimicrobiota bacterium
GCCCTTGCGCCAGCCGCCGTCGGCGGTCACGACCACGGACGCGCCCGCGTCGTTGAGCCGGTCGCGCAGGGCCTCGGCCGAGAATCCGCCGAACACCACGCCGTGCACGGCGCCGATGCGCGCGCAGGCGAGCATCGCGACGACGGCCTCGGGGACGAGCGGCATGTAGATCGCGACACGGTCGCCCTTCTTGACGCCGAGGCCTTTCAGCGCGTTGGCGAACAGGCACACCTCGCGGTGCAGCTGCAGATAGGTGTACGTGCGGACCTTGCCGGGCTCGCTCTCCCAGATCAGCGCGGCCTTGTTGCGGCGCGGGCCGTCCAGATGGCGGTCGAGGCAGTTATAGGAAAGATTGGTGGTCGCCCCGACGAACCACTTCGCGTCGGGGACCTTCCACTGGAGCGTCTTGCGCCAGGTCTTGAACCAGAAAAGCTCGCGCGCGGCGGCGTCCCAGAAGCGCTCGGGGGATTTCACGGCCGCCGCGGACAGCTTGGCGCGGGCGGCTTTCCCGGAAATCAGGGCCTTCCGGGCGAAGGCGGCGGGGGGAGGATAGGACCGTTCTTCCTTGCTGAGAACCGAGATCGATCGCTCTTTTTGCGCGTTTTCCATAAAACTCATCCTATCATTTTGTCGCTCGGCGGCTGCAATCCGCGGGCTGGACGTTCCCCTGACGCGAGGCCGGCCGACGGCGTGAGGCCGGGCGGGACCGCTCGGCATTGAGCCTCGCTCGGGGGTCGACCGCTTTCCACGGCACATACGAACGCGGCGACCCCACGTCCCGCCCGACCTCACGCCGTCGGCCGTTCCTCCCGTCAGCTATAAGGTACCTGCGGACCACCGCCGCGCTCAACGTTCGTCTACGCGGCGCGGCGAAAATCGTGACGCTCAGCAGCGTTGATACAAGGGGGGGGCGGCGAGGCGATGTCCGATGGGGCTTGGGGTTGACGCGGCCATGGCCGTCATTGCCGCGTCTACCCCGGAGGGCGGGGCCGGTCCCGCCCGTCCCCGGAGGACATCGCCTCGCCGCCCCCCGCCCATATCGGCGTTGCCGTCGAGTCATATTTTTCCTATACTAGCCCTTCAATGCTCCCTACATACCGGCCGCACAATCGCAAACGCATGAAGAAGATCGGTTTCCGCGCGCGGATGGCTACGCCCGGCGGCCGCAAGACGCTCAACCGCCGTCGCGCGAAAGGCCGCGTTACCTTAATCAAGAAGAAGGCTTGACGCCGCCGTCCGGTTTCGGCGACGACGCGCGCCTCAAGGAGCGAAGCGAGTTCCGGACGGTCTTTCAATCCGGACGGAAGACCGTCGGACGCTCGCTCATCCTCTGGCACCGCGTCGACGCCGCCGAGCGGGAGCCCCGACTGGGGCTCTCCGTGAGCGCGAAGGTCGGAAACGCCGTCAGGCGCAACCGCCTCAAGCGCCTGCTGCGCGAGACCTTCCGTTTGCGCCGCTCGGAACTCCACCCGGGAGTCGAGATGGTCGCGTATCCGCGTTCGGGCTGTCCCTGGAAGGGACGGGCCGACGCGGAGCGCGACATCCTCGAACTCTGGAGGAAAGCCGGGCTTCTGCGCACATGAAGCCGATCCTGATCGCCTTGCTCGATCTCTACCGCGCCGGAATCCGGCCGTGGCTTCCCGCCGCGTGCCGTTTTTACCCGAGCTGCGGGGACTACGCGCATGACGCCGTCTCATCCCACGGAGCCTGGCGAGGGCTGGCCCTCGCCGCGCGACGAATTTTGCGATGCCATCCGTTCCACCCCGGCGGGCACGATCCCGTGCCGCGCCCCCGATAACCCATGGACCGAAATCTTCTGCTCGCCGTATCGCTCTCCGTCGCGGTCTACGCCGCCTGGTTCGGCTTCATAGAGAAGCGCGTCAATCCTCAGCCGACGAAGCCCTCCGTCTCGTCGGCGTCCAAGGCCCCCGTCTCCGGCGGGTCAAGCGCTTCGACGGCCTCGCCGGCCGACGCCGCCGCTCCCGCCGTCAGGCTCGACGCCGGCGAAGCCGAGACCGTCGAGATCGGCGACGCCATCGCGAAGATCCACCCGCGGGGCGCTTCGATCGTCAGCTTCCTGTACCCCGAGCCGCTCGGCCGCGTCGAGCTCGTGCACAATCCCGACGAGGGCATTTTCGCGACGTTCCCCGAGCTCGCGTTCAAGCGCGATCCGTCGGTCAAAAACGGCATCGTCTACACGGCGACGCGCCCCGACGGGCTCAAGATCTCCAAGGAATTCCTGCCCGGCGCCGGCACGGTCCTGCCTCGCGTGCGCGTCGTCGCCGTGAACCCCACGAAGCGCTCCGTCGACGCGGGCGCCTGGACGCTGGCGGTGGGCCCCGGACTCGGAACGATCGCCACCGAACAGAAGGAAAATCAGAAGCTGCAGCGCGCGATCGCGCTGACGCCCGCGGCCGCCGGCCTCAACGGCCGCATCGAGAAGCTCGCGCCCGGCACGCATCCCGGGCCCTACCGCTGGGTCGGCATCGACAACCGCTACTTCCTCGCGGCCCTGATCCCCTCGCCCGAGCTCTTCGACTCGGCGCAATCCGAACTGCCGCCCAAGGTCACTTTGACGGCCAAGCCCGTGAGCATTCCGCCGAACGGCTCCTTCACCTGGGAGGTGCCGTACTACCTCGGCGCGAAGGACCGCACGCTCCCCAGCTACAACGTCGGCCTCGAGCGCGCGATCGACTTCGGATTCTTCTCCTGGATCGGCCGCCGCCTGCTCACCGCGCTCGAGTACCTGCACGGCATGACGCACAACTGGGGCTGGGCCATCCTGGCCCTGACCTTGATCCTGCAGGTCCTGCTCTTCCCTCTGACCTGGAAGAGCCTGCGCGCCGCGGGCGCGATGAAGAAGCTTCAGCCCGAGGTCGCGAAGCTCCAGCAGAAGTACGCCGACGACTCGCAGAAGCTCAGCGCGGCGACGATGGAGCTGTACAAGACCAAGGGCGCCAATCCCCTCGGCGGCTGCCTGCCGATGGTCCTGCAGATGCCGATCTTCATCGCGCTGTTCAACGCCCTGCGCAACTCGTGGGAGCTGCACGGCGCCGTCTGGATCTTCTGGATCAAGGATCTGTCGGCGAAAGACCCTTACTACGTCCTGCCGATCGTGATGGGCGGATTGATGTTCCTGCAGAGCAAGATGAACCCGCCCGCCGGGGACCCCGCCCAGCAGAAAATCATGATGTTCATGCCGCTGATGTTCACGTTCATGTTCATGAACTTCCCGTCCGGCCTCGTGCTGTACTGGCTGACGAACAGCCTGGTGAGCACCGTCGTTCAGGTGACCCTGAAAAAGCGCCTCGAGGCCTAGATGCTATCAGTACTTCCTCAGCCGCATCTGTGCCGGACCCACCGAGGTCCGGCCTAGACCCCCCCGGAGGATAAACAAAATGGAAC
>JAQTNG010000413.1 GCA_028714015.1 Elusimicrobiota bacterium
AGCCCAGAGCCCCGATGCCGCGCGGGATGATGGAGACCTTGTGAACCGGGTCGCAGCCGGGCAGGGCGGCGGCGACGAGGGCATGGCCCATCTCATGGTGCGCGACGATCTCGCGCTCCTTCACATTGAGCAGGCGGTTCTTCTTCTCGAGGCCGGCCACGATGCGCTCGATCGCGGAGTTGAAATCCTCCATCGCGATGAGCGGCGCCTTTCGGCGGGTGGCGGCCAGGGCCGCCTCGTTGACCAGATTGGCCAGATCGGCGCCCGTGAATCCCGGCGTCAGCGCGGCGATTTTCTCGGAATCGACGTCATGATGCACGGACACCTTCTTCAGATAGAGGCCCAGGATCGCGTTCCGCCCGATCTTGTCGGGCCGGTCCACCAGGACCTGGCGGTCGAAGCGCCCCGCGCGCAGGAGCGCGGGATCGAGGATCTCGGGGCGGTTCGTCGCCGACAGGATGACGAGGCCGGCGCTCGAATCGAAGCCGTCGAGTTCGACGAGAAGCTGATTGAGGGTCTGCTCCTTTTCGTCGTGCCCGCCGAGCATCGGGTAGGCGCCGCGGGCGCGGCCCAGGGCATCCAGTTCGTCTATGAATATGATGCAGGGGGCGGTCTTGCGCGCCTGCTCGAAGAGGTCCCTCACCCGGGCCGCGCCCACGCCCACGAACATCTCCACGAACTCCGAGCCGTTGATGGAAAAGAACGGGACGCCTGCCTCGCCGGCCACCGCCTTGGCGATGAGCGTCTTCCCCGTTCCGGGCGGGCCGACGAGCAGCACCCCTTTGGGCATGCGCCCGCCCAGGCGTCCGTAGTCCTTGGGGTTCTTCAGGAAGTCGACGACCTCCTTGAGCTCGCCGACGGCCTCGTCGACGCCCGCGACGTCGCGGAAGGTCGTCTTCGTGTCCGTCTCGACGTAGACCTTGGCCTTGCTTTTGCCGATGGACAGGAGCCCGCCGCCCTCCATCCCCGCGCCCATGCGCCGCATGATCCACATCCAGAACATCAGGATAAGCCCCGCTGGGATGATCCACGAGAGGATCGGTCCGAGCGGGCTTTGAGGCTGGCGCGAGTACTGAACGCCGTATTTCTCCAGCTGCTGCGCGAGCTCCGGCTCGACGCGCACGGTCGTGAAATGGGATTTCCCGCCGGGCCTCGGCTCCCCGAACCGGCCCGAGATCGAATTCTGGGTGATGACGACGTCCTGGATCTTCTTCTCCCCCATCAATGTCTGGAATTCGCTGTAAGGAATGACCTCCACCGTCCGCATCTGCGTCCACGCTTCATGAAGCACCGTCACGGCGAAGACGGCAAGCAGGAAATAGGCCGCATGAAAGCGATAAGGCCCCGGGCCGGCCGGCCCGGCCGATCCGTTTGCTCCGGCCGCCTTCTTCTGATCTTGATCCATGTTACGGGCCGCCGCGGCGAAAGCAGATTTGAGAGAAACGGTCGAGGAAGCAGCTTTGGGCGCTTCCCAGCGCGTCGAAACGGCACCGGCTGAATATGCGGATCATCCGCTCCTTGCCGGAGCAATTCGCGGGCGCGTCGACGGTGGCCAGCCCCTCCGGCTGAAGAACGCGGAAGATCTCCGCGGCGAGCGAGCCGATCGCGCTCTCGTCGAAATTCACGGCGAGCGCCCCGCAGCAGTTGACGAGGTCCACGCTCGCGTCGGGCAGCCGCTTCCCGGAGCAGTCGCGAAACGCCTCCAGGACGGATTGGACGCGGAATTCTGCCTTGACGGGCGCGCCCTGCGCGTCGCGGTAGATCCGGCTCCGGGCCTTCCGGACGAACTCCGGGTTGTACTCGAGGCCCAGAATCTCCGAGCCCTCCGGCAGATAGCAGGCGAGGACCTCGGTCGAATCCCCGACGCCCGAGCACAGGTCCACGGCGCGGCAAGGGCGGCGGGGCAGGCGGCCGTGAAGATTGCGGGGTATGCTCCGCCAGTTCGCCCACTTTTGCCGCGCGTTGATGCCCTCGAACTCCGGCACGGTCATCGCGCAATAGGCGCGAACCGCCCGCGCGTTCTCGGTCTCGCGGAAATGAAGACGGCCTCCGACGGAAACGGAGAACTCGGCCCATGCCTGCCGCAGGAACAGACGGGCCAGGCCTTCCTTGCAGCGCTCGCGCGCGACGCGGCGGAAGCGGGCGGCCTCCGCGCGCTCTAGACGGACAAGCCCGTTTTCCACGCGAGGACCTCCGGCTCACGGCGTCCCGTGGCGGGCGTATCTCCGGACGGCACGCCGACGATGATGGGCGCATAGGCGGTCATCCCGTCGGGGACCTTCAGCTCCTTTTTCCATTCCGGCGCGTTGAGCGCCGCCACGGACAGCCCGACGACGCAGGTGCCCAGCCCGATCGCGCGCGCGGCCAGCATCAAGTTCTCCGCCGCCAGCCAGCAATCCGCCGCGACGAAAGGCCCCAAGGGCTTGCCGTATATCACGATCAAGGTGCCGGCGTCGTAAAACACGTTCTCCGGGAGCTGGAAATGGCGGGAGCCGGCTCCGGGAAGCTGGACGCCGTGCTCCCTGTCCTGGAGCGTTTTCAGCGCCGCGTCCGACAGGCGCTTCAAGGTCCCGGGGTCCTGGATGACGACGAACGCCCACGGCTCCTCATGCACGGCCGTGGGCGCCTGAACGGCCGCATCGAGCAAATTGCGGACGAGCGCCCGGTCGACCGTCTTCGGTAGGTAGGAGCGCACGGAGCGGCGCTCGTAGATCGCGTCCATGACGCTCAGGACGGCGGGGGCGGCTGTGTCTGTCGCGAACTTCAGCATGGAGTCCTCCTCTCACGGCTTCACGAGGGCGATGATGTCGTCCTGGGTCAGGATCAGGTAGTCCTGCTCGCCGATCCGAATCTCGGTGCCGGAGTATTTGGCGAACAGCACCTTGTCGCCGGGCCCGACGGTCATCGCAAGGAGCTTGCCTGACTCCGTCAGCTTTCCCTTGCCGCAGGCCTCGACGATCCCCTCCTGAGGCTTCTCCTTGGCGGTTTCGGGGATGATGATGCCCCCGCGCACGGTCTCGGCCGCTTCCATCGGCTTGATGAGCGCGCGGTCTCCCAACGGCTGAAAGATCGCTTGGGTCAAAGTCGCTTGGGTCATGATCGCCTCCTCGGGCGCTTTATCGAAACGTCGCAACACGTCATCCAGGCGAAGAACGGAGGCGGGACGAACCGCCGTTCGTCCCGCCTCTTTCGGCCGGTGCGGCGCCGTCCTCAGTCGATCTTGATGTTCACGCCGCGGCTCTTGACCTGCGGAGGCTTGTGCATGGACAGCGTCAGCACTCCGTCCTTGTAGGACGCCTTGATGTCCTCGTTGTGCAGGCCCTCGGGAAGGGTGAAGCTGCGCAGGAACGAGCCGTAAGAGGTCTCGCGCCGCAGCCAGTTCTTGCCCTTCTC
>JAQTNG010000414.1 GCA_028714015.1 Elusimicrobiota bacterium
CTTCAACCTTTCGCCTCCCTCAGCGCCTCGACCCTCAGCCGGTCCGCCCGCTTGCCGAGCGCGAACATGCCGAGCACCATCAGCATCAGCACGAGCTGGGCGGCGGCACCGATCAGCGCCCATGCCCACCACTTCATGCCGCTCTCCTGACGGTGCCCGCCTTCTTCGCGACGAGCTTCAGGGCAGCGCGCTTCTTCTTCCTCGCCTTCAAGAGCCTCTGCAGCCACGGCCACTCGATGCGGATCTTCACTTCCCACCGATGGCGGATCGTGACCCCGCGGCTGAGATGCTCGATCGCCCTGACCATCGCGCAGCCCCGGAAGCTATGCGCCCAGCGCATCGCATCCTCGAGCGTGTCAGCTATGCGGAGGAGCGCGCCGGTCTTCAGTTGATCGGCGGTCAGGTCCTCAGCGGCGAATGCGCCGTAGTCTTTCCGCGACTCCTCGCGGTAGGGTGTGAAGCGCCTCATGTCGTCACCTCCGCTGGCGCCCCGGCCAGCTCGGCCATCACGATGCGCTGGGGAATCATCTCCTGCGCCTCGGGGCTGTGCGTGATCACGATCGTGTGCCGCCGGCCGCTCTCCGCGTGCGCCGCGCGCAGCATCGCGAAGTACGCCGCCCGCGACTCCTGGTCGAGCGCGCCGTCCGCCTCGTCCTGGAACACGGTGAGGAACCGGAGCCCGGTATTCCGGTCGCGGATTATGGCGAAGCTGTCGAACAAAGCTCTGTAGATCCACACGCGCTCGCCGCCGGAGAGCGTCGAGAGCTCCTGCTCCGTGTCCCGCTCGCTATCCCGGATCCAGATGGAGAAATCTTCGACCTGTTTCGTCGTCGATCCGCGGCCGGCGATGCGCGTCGTGCGGAACTCCAGGCTGAACCTCGTGCCGTAGGCCGCGGTCAGCAGCCTGTTTGCGACCTCCGCGATGCTCGGCCCCAGCGCGTCCAGCTCGAGCGCCTGGATCCCGTCCGGCCCGCACGCCCGCTCGAGATACGTCCATTCCGCGGCCTCGGCCTTTCGCTGCTCCATGAACCGCTCGGCCTCGGCGATCTCCCGGCGTGTCTTCTCGAGCTCGTCCAGCCGGTTGCGGATTTCGGCGATCTTCGAGCGCAGAGTCGCGCAGGTCTCTTTGATCGACGTGTACCGCTGCCGCACCTCCTCGAGATCGTCCCCGGCCGTCGCCGCCCGGCCTTCCAGCGTTTCATCGAGGGTGGCGAGCATCTTCTTGATGCGGTCGTCGGCGTTCCGCGCTTCGAGCGCGCGCTGTGCGGCGAGCTCGTTCAGCTTGGCGATTTCGACCTCGGCCCGCTGCGCCCGTTCGACTACCGCCCGCAGCACCTTCGGATCCAGCTTTTTCAGGCCCGCGCGGATCCCGTCGAGGGTGGTTTCGTCGTACGTCGGCAGCCTCGGCTTCTCGGGAGGCAAGGTGCTCTCCCCTTCGATCGCCTCGATCTCCCTCCGCTTCTCCTCGAAGTCCTCCGCGAGCCCGTGAGCCTTCTCCTGGGCGGCGAGCAGCGCGGTGTTCCACTCCTTCCGCTGCTCCGTGCGGGCGGGGTCGATGTAGCCGCACTGCGGGCAGGCCTTGTCGGGGGTGGCGATGTCCGCGATCAGCCGGTCGATCTGCGTGAGAACAACCCGGCGATCACCCTCCAGGCGGACCATCTCCTTCTGCGTGGCGGAGTGGCGTTTCTGGATCTCGTTTTCATGGTCGCGATGAGCGCCGATAGCGTCGGCGTACTCAGACTGGATCCGTGCGACCACGTCGGCATACCGCTTCGCCGTCTCATTCTCTCGGGCCTCCTCAACCCGCAGCCGTTCGTATTCCCCTAGGTCCCGCTCCGCGGCAGGCCGCAACTTCACGGCGTCGGCGTAGGCAGCCGCATCCTCGCGCGCCCGGGCCGCCTCCACCGCGCAGCGCTCGACGACCGTGCGTTCCTCAGCGATCCGCTTCTCCGTGGCGCGCTGCTGTTCCAAGGCCGCCGCCAGCTCCTTCGCCCGGGATGCCGCGGCCTTCCCGTCCAGCTCCACGCCGGCCAGGGAGTCCTGCTGCTTCTCGAGTTCCACGGCATCGGCATCGATCTTCGCTTTGAGGTCAGGCACCGCGTTGAGCGCTTCGCGCTTCCCGCCGAGCTGCGCCTCCGAATACTGCGCGTCAGCCTCGATGTCCTCGGCGTTGGCCCTTGCGGTCTCCGCAGCCTCCTGGAGGTAGTCGAGCCCCGCGAGCTCGCGGAAGATCGCCTTCTTCTCGCCCTTCGTCGCCTCGGCAAGGTCGGGGTTGTTCTTCGTCGGTTTCTGGCTCACGCCCGCCGAGCGCAGGAACAGGGCGAGCGAGCCGAACAGCCGCCCGATCGCCTCCTCGTAGTCCTCCTTGCGCCCGTTCGTCAGCGGGGTGTCGCCGCGGAACAGGTGGTACTCCGCTTTCCCGGTGGCGGTCACGCCGTCGATCAGCATCAGTGCCCGGTACTCCGCACCGTCCCGCTCGTCGACGAACCACAGCTCGCGCGCGGAGTCCCGTAGGCGGAAGTGGTCCTGCAGCTTGCCCTCGCGCGTAAGCAGGCAGGGCCACGGGTGCATGTTCTCGATGAGGGTCGACTTCCCCGCGCCGTTCGGCCCGATCAGCGCCACGGGGCCGGCGTCGTACGCATCGAGGTCCAGCGTCACTTCGTCGACGCCCAGACCTTTCCAGGTGCCGATGGCGCCCCGCAGCCGCAGCTTTCGAATCCGTAGGTGCGCGCCGGCTTCCGGGCCGGCCGGGCCGGCAGCCGCCTCGAGGGTGTCGGCCTTCGCCAGCACGCTCTCCGCCGGCGGCAGCTCGTCGCTCGCCTCGGCGTAGACGAGCACCTTCCCCCGCAGGTGCTTGCGCTCGGTGATCTCCGCGGCGCGCACGGTCTCCGTGGGGATCGTCTCGACGGTCACGCGCGAGCCGGGGAGAGCGCCGGCATTGCGGAGCATATTAGTGAGGATCTCCGCGGTGTCGATCTCCGCCGCGTCGGCCTTCGTGGCCCGGTAAACCTGCCAGATCTGGAAGCCGCCAACCGGCTCCGCGAGCAGTTTGCCGGAGTCCTTCCAGTCGGTGACTCTCTTCTTCCGCGGCGGCAGGTGCGGGAACGGGATGCGCTCGATGTTCACCTCTGCGATTACGTCATTTCCACAGATGCACTGCGCCAGGTGGATGTGACCGCATGCTCCATATGTGGCGCCGTTTCCGATCTCGACCAAATTGAAACCCTTCTGGTCATCCTCCTGCCACGCGTCGTTGTCTCCGTAGCGCGCGCTCCCTCCGAAATGGGCAACGATGTCAGGATCAACAAGGCGCAGATCATCCCGCCCGATGGCGATCCCGCCGCTGATGATCTGTGTCTTGGAAATCGTCGTGCCCTCGACCGCCCCG
>JAQTNG010000415.1 GCA_028714015.1 Elusimicrobiota bacterium
GAAATCGCGATGCGAGCCGGCCAAGTCGCCGGAAAAACGGCGGGAGCCGGCGACGGCCCACAGGAGAAAGCCGACGGCGGACCAGTCGCGGCGGCGCCGCGCCACGGCCAGCATCGGAAGCAGGGCCTTCAAGGCGGGACGATGCCGGCTCTCGGCGCGCAGGACGAGCGCGTCCTCCAGGGCCAAGGTCTCGCGGTCGGCGCCGGGGACGCGGCGCGCCCCGGCGAGAGCGCGGCGGGCCTCGCCCGTGGCGCCCAGGCTGCGCGCGCAGCGCGCGAGGCCGAGCCAGGCGTCGAAGGCGAGGTCCCGGTCCTGGGGGTCGACGCGCTTCAGGGCCGCCCGGTACGCGGCGCCGGCGCGGCCGAAGTAGCCCTGTCCGCGAAGGGCTTCCCCGAGAATCAGCAGCCGCTCGGCTTCGAGGGCGGCGGGCACGGGGCGCTTGAGCAGGGCGAGGGCGCGGTCCGGGCGGCCGACGGCGCACAGTTCACGGGCGGACTCGAGACGCGTAAAGGGATCGGGCACGCCGGGATTATAGCAATCCGCTTCGGCTCGGGGGACGCTCATCGCGCCGCCGTCGCTTTCTTATTGAAATACCATCTCAATAAGGTTATACTCTGATCATGACTCTCGACACGGTGCCTCTCGACATACCGGTCCGCGTGCTGGGCTACGCCGCCGGGCTCGGGGCCTTCGAAAAAGAGCGCCTCGCCGGGCTGGGCCTGCGTCCGGGCGTGTCGGTCGTCAAGATCCTGAAAACCCCTCTTCGCGATCCCATCGAGTGCCTCGTGGGCTCCCAGCTGCTCGCCATCGAGGCCCGCCTCCTGCCCCACATTCGCGTGGAGGCCGCATGAAGCGGGTCGTCGCGCTCGCCGGCCGCCCGAACACCGGCAAGACCACCCTTTTCAACGCGCTGACCGGCCTGCGCCATCGCGCCGCGAACTACGCCGGCTGCACGGTGGAGAAGGCGATCGGCACCATGCAAGCCTCCGGCGGGGAGGTCGAGGTCGTGGATCTTCCCGGCACCTTCAGCATGCTGCCGCAGACCGAGGACGAGCAGGTCGCCTTCCGCTTCCTGTCCGAGTGCGCCGGCTCCGGAGACGATCTGCTCGTGCTGTGCGTGGCCGAGGCGAGCAACCTCGACAACGACCTCGTCCTTCCCGCCGGGCTGAAGGCCGCGGGCTATCCCGTGGCCCTGGCCGTCAACATGATCGACGAGTCCCGCCTCAACGGGATCAAGCTCGACGCGGCCGAGCTGTCCGGGCGGCTGGGCATGCCGGTGGCGCTCGTCTCCGCGCGCACGCGCGAGGGCCTCGAGAAGCTCGACGCCTTGCTGACGCCGCCCGCCCTTCGGGCGGATCTCTCGGAGGCGATGGACTTCCGCCGCGCGACGAAGAAGCGCCTGCACGAGCTGCAGGACGAAGCCGTCGAGACGGCCCGGACGGCCTCGGCGGCCTCCGTGACGTGGCCGCACCGCTCGGTCCTGCCCACCGTGGCGCGCGCGATCCGCATCGACCGCGTTCTCCTTCATCCCGTCGCCGGCCCCGTCATCCTCGCCGTGACGATGTTCCTTCTGTTTCAGGCCTTGTTCGTCGGCGCGCGGCCGGTCATGGACTTCCTGGCGGCCATGCTGGGCTCGGTCGCGGTGCGGCTGCGCGCTCACCTGCCCGAGGGCGCCGTGGCCAGCCTGCTGTGCGACGGCGCGATCCCGGGGATCTCGGCCGTCGTCGTGTTCGTTCCCCAGATCGCGATCCTGTTCCTGATGATCGGCTTCCTCGAGCAGAGCGGCTACCTGCCGCGCGCGGGCGCCATGGTCGACCGCGCGCTGCGCCCGTTCGGCCTCGACGGGCGCGTCTTCATCCCCTTCCTGTCGGGCTTCGCCTGCGCGATCCCGGGCGTGATGGCCGCCCGCACGATCCACAGCGAGAAGCGCCGCATCGTCACGATCCTGCTGACGCCGCTGATGACGTGCTCGGCGCGCATCCCGGTTTACACCTTGCTGATCACCGCCTTCGTGCCCCTGTCCTTCCGCCCGCTGGGGTTCAACGGCCAGGGCGTCGTGATGGCGGGGATGTACGTGTTCGGGATCGTGATGGCGCTGCTTCTGGCCCTCGCCCTGAAATTCACGTCCCTGCACGAGCTGCACCCGGCCCCCGCGACCGTCCTTCCTCCCTATCGCGTGCCGAGCGCCCGCGAGCTCGCGCGCTACGTCTGGGCGCGCTGCTGGCACTTCCTCTCCCGCGCCGGGCAGGTCATCTTCACCTTGAGCCTCGTCCTGTGGGCGCTGGCGGCCTTCCCGCGGGACGCGGCGCGCCTGGCCCCCATCGAGGCCGAGCTCGCGGCGGCGCGCACCTCGGCCCCTTCCGATCCGGGGCTCGAAAGGGCCCTGCGGGGCCGGCTCGCCGCTGCGCGCATCGAGGGCAGCGTGCTCGGCCGCACGGGCCGCTTGATCGAGCCGGTGTTCGAGCCTCTCGGCTGGGACTGGCGCGTCTCCATCGCGTCCTTGTCGGCTCTGGCCGCGCGCGAGGTGTTCGTCGGCACGCTCGGCACGATCTACGCCCTCGGAGGAGAGTCCAACGCCTCCGACGGCCTGGTCGTCGCCCTTCAGGACGCGAAGAACGCCGACGGCACGAAGCGCTACGGCCTCGCGACGGCCGTGAGCCTGCTGATCTTCTTCGCGATCGCGCTGCAGTGCATGTCCACGATCGTCACCGTGCGCCGCGAGACGAACAGCTGGAAAATTCCGGCGCTGCAGTTCGCGTTCCTGTTCGGCCTCGCCTACGCGCTGTCCTTCGCCGGCTACCGCCTGACGCTCGCCTTCCTCGGCTGACGGGCTACCCTCGCCGCTTGCGAGCTTCGAGCTTGGTGTCAGGCTTACCGGTATTTGCAGTATTTTCCGGACGAATGCCTGCATACTGCAAATACCGGTAAGCCTGACACCATTGTCCGCTACCCTCGGCGCTTGGCGAAGGCGTCCATGAAGGCGGCCAGGGTCTTCACGTCGTCGAGAGAGATCGCGTTGTAGAGCGAGACCCTCATGCCGCCCGCGGCGCGGTGGCCCTTCATCCCGGTCATCCCCGCTTTCTCCGCCTCCGCGCAGAAAAGATCGTCGAGCTCGGGCGAGGGCGTGCGGAAGACCGCGTTCATCAGCGAGCGGCTCGCCTTCTCGGCCGGGGCGGCGTAAAAGCCGCTCAGGCGATCGAGCGTCGCATAGAGCAGCTCCGCCTTGGCCGAATTTCGCTTCTCCATGCCCGCGGCGCCGCCGTTCGCCTTGATCCACTTGAGCTGGAGGCCGACGAGGTAGACGGCGAAGGTCGGCGGGGTGTGATAGATCGACCGCGCCTCGAGGTGAACGGCGTAGCTCAGGATGTCGGGAAGGTC
>JAQTNG010000416.1 GCA_028714015.1 Elusimicrobiota bacterium
CTGCTGTCCGCGCAAGGCCGCAATGCGTTCCTCAGTCGGCGGATGGGTCATAAAAAGTTTGGCCAAGCCTTTGCTTGCCTTTGCTCCAAAAGGATTACTGATATAGAGGTGGGCGGTGGCCTCGGAGGCATGCATGAGCGGATGATTGGCCCCTACCTGACTGATCTTTTCCAGCGCCGAAGCCAGTCCTTCTGGATAACGCGTGATCAAAGCTCCTGTAGCGTCGGCCAAAAATTCACGTCGTCGCGAAATAGCCAGCTGAATAATCACAGCCACAATCGGCGAAAGAATAATAAAAATAATTCCGATGATAGCTAAAATAGGGTTGCCACCTTCTCCATTGTTGTTCCGTCGGCCCCCGCCAAAACCAAGAAATGAGCTTCTCAGAAAAATATTTGAAGCAAGCGAGACAAAACCCACCAACACCACAATGATAGTGGAAAGCAAAATATCCCTATTGCCTATATGTGAGAGCTCGTGAGCCAGCACCCCTTCGAGCTCACTCCTATCGAGCAAAGCCAGAAGGCCGCTAGTCACCGCGATAGCCGCGTGATTTTTGTCTCGACCAGTCGCAAAAGCGTTGGGTGAAGAATCCTGCACTATGTATATGCGAGGTGTAGGCAAACCAGCAGTAATAGCTAGATTTTCAACAATTCTCTGAAGCTCTAGATGATCTGGATTGTGCACAGGATCAATGGCCACAGCCCGGGCACTAGCCAAAGCAATTTTATCTGCAAACCAATAGCCAGTAATATTCATAACCACACTGAGGCGCCGGCGTAGGACTCGATCATGCGCAGGACGGTCGGCTTGCGCGCGGCCTTGGCCGCGATGAGCGCCGCCGGCTGAAGGCTGTTGATGATGACGGCGTCGCAGTCGGACGCGAAGCCCTGGGACGCGAGCATCTCGGTGACCGTCTTCAGCGGCCCGTTGGGCACCATCTGCATGCTCGCCGAATGGCCTCGCGCGGGGGCGCGCTTGACGATTTCGCGGCAGAAGGCGTCCTCGCCGTTGGGGGAGGTCGGATCGGGAATGAGGAGTATGCGCATCCTCAGCTCCGCACGGCCGCGGCCGCGGTGGCCCGAAGAATGCTCGGGGGCAGCTGGCCCATCGAGTGCTCGAAGCGCTGGGCCGGGCGTCCCGCGTTGAACGGTATGCCCAGCGCCTTGCGCACGTCGCGCTCGACCTGGTCGCGCAGAGTCACGAGCTTGGCGGCGCTCAGGTGGTCCGTGTACACGTAGGCCTTGTAGCCGCCGTCGGGGTCGCCCTTGTAGTAGTCGGAGACCATCGTGTAGTCCACCTCGTAGCCGTACAGGCGGTCGCCGGTCTCGGGATAGGTGTACACCCAGACGTTCTTCAGCGTCGGATGCTGGACCGCGCGGTCGTAGTAGGGCGTGCCGGGATAGGTCGTGATGATCGTGACGTCGAAATCGTCGGGCTTGCTCTCGAGCAGCCAGTCGCGGGTCTCGAGTATGGTCTGCTCGGACTCGCCCGGGTGGCCGATCGACATCAGCGCCTTCACCTTGAGGCCGTGGCGCTTGGCGATCGCCACGCAGCGCGTGTTCTCCTCGCGCGTGGCGCGCTTGTTGATGTTCTGGAGTATGCGCGGCGAGCCGGACTCGAAGCCGGTCAGGATCCAGCGGAAGCCGGCGCGGTACATCGCGTCGGCCTGCGCATCTGTAAAAAGCTGTGACTTTATAAAACCGCGCAGGCGCCACTCCACCCCTCGCCTCTTCTGCTCGTCGGCGATCGCGTTCATCAGCTCGACCATCTTCGGATTGACGTTGAGCTCGTCGTCGTACAGCATGAAGCCCTTCGTCCCGTAGGTGTCGGCGAGGTGGGCGATCTCCTTGACCACGTTCTCGGTGGTGCGCGTGCGCACGCGGCGCAGCATCGGCGACTCGCGGCCGCCGCAAAAGCCGCAGGCGAACGGGCACCCGAGCTGGGCGATCAGGCTCATCGCCGGGACGCCGTCGATCGAGTAGTGGTAGCTCTTCGCGTCCACGAGGTGCCGGGCCGGAAACGGCAGCTCGTTGAGCATCTGGTTCGTGAGGAACAGAGGGGACTTGGGATCGTCGCCGTCGACGATCTTCGGAGCGTCCGGCTTGATCGCCTCGAAAACGGCCTCCTCGCCGTCGCCCGGGACCAGCACGTCGTAGGTCGCGAGCATTTTCTCCAGAGCCTTCGCCGCGCGGCCGGGGGCCTTGCGGGCGAGCTCTCCTTTATAAGCCGCGTGGATGAGGGTGATGTGGGGGCCGCCGAGGATGATGCGCGCGTCCGGCTTGGCCGCCCTCAGGGCCTGGGTCACGCGGTAGGCGGCCGGCATCTGGGGCGTCGTCGAGGTCAGCCCGAAAATATGGGCGCGGCTCGTCTTCGCGTGGAGGCGGATGACCTCCTCGAAATTCTCGATGCCGGATAGGTCGAGCATCTCGACCTCATGGCCGGCGCCCTCCAAGGCGGCGGCCACCCGCAGAATGCCCAAGGTCATGAAGACCCGTTCATCCAGAAGGAAAATAGAGGGGGGAGTGATGAGGCAAACGCGCATCTTGTTCATTGTAACAGGGGCTTTGGGGGTCGTCAATGTCGTGCCGGTTACGTGTTTGCGAAGAAAGCCTACTCTTCGAAGTGCTTTTTGGCGCACGCCGGGCAGACGCCGTGGGAGAACTGGGCCGGCGTCTTGGCCGAAACGAAGTCCTCGAGGCTTTGGTAGGCGCCGCGCTCGTCGCGGATGCGGCGGCAGTAGGCGCACATCGGCAGTATGCCTTCGAGCGTGCGCACGCGCTCGGTCAGCTGGACGATGCGCTCGGCCACGTGCAGACGGATGCGCAGCGCGTCGACGTCCAGGGGCTTGGTCAGGAAGTCGTCGACCCCTTCTTCCATCGCCTTGGCGTAATGATCGGCGCCGAGCATCTTGCCGGTGAGCAGGATGAAGTAGACATAGGGCGCTTCCTTGCGCGCGCGCACGCGCCGGCACAGCTCCAGGCCGTCGATGTCGGGCATGACCCAGTCGCTGACGACGATGCGCGCGCCGGTCCGCCCCAGGGCGTCCCAGGCCTCGGCGCCGCTGACCGTCTCGATGACCTCGTAGCCGAGCTTCTGCAAGGAGCCTTGCAGAAGCGCGCGGCTGGTGCGGTCGTCTTCGGCGATGAGGATTTTCATGGAGGAGATTTTAGCAAAAGCAGGAACTCGTGGTTGCCTTTGGGGCCGACGACCGGCGACTCCAGAAGACCGGCCTCCGGCAGCCCCAGCTCCTTGGCGGCGGCCCGGATCTTGTCCACGGCCTGGAGACGGACGGCGGCATCTCGGACAACCCCCTTGGGGGCTAATTTTGGTCCGACCTCGAACTGCGGCTTCACGAGAACGACGATC
>JAQTNG010000417.1 GCA_028714015.1 Elusimicrobiota bacterium
CCAGGAATCGGACCTTCCCCGCCTTCACCAGCCGGGCCATCGCGCCGACGGTCTCCTCGATCGGAGTTTGCGGGTCCACCCGGTGCTGGTAGTACAGATCGATATGCTCCACGCCCAAACGCTTCAGCGAGGCGTCGCACGCCGCCAGCACGTACTCCGGCCGGCCGCTGACCGACCAGCGGCTCGGGTCCTCCTTGGTACGAACGTTGGCGAACTTCGTCGCGATGAAGGCCTCATCCCGCCGTCCGCGGATCGTCCTGCCGATCAGCTCCTCGTTGTCCCCGATCCCATACGCGTCCGCCGTATCCAGGAAGTTGATTCCGAGGTCGAGCGCGCGCAAAATCGTCGCGGCCGACTCCTCGTCGTTCCGCTCGCCGTAGAACTCGCTCATCCCCATGCAGCCGAGCCCCATGCGGGAGACGGCGGCGCCTTGCGAGCCCAGCTTAATCTTGTTCATGTCGGTTCCTCTTTCTTTTATTTTCCCACAACGAGCGGCGGGCGGCTGGAGCAAGCATGAACAAGTATCGGTATCGGTCGGGAATTCGCTTGAGATTGCGCTTCGTTATGACCACGCTCGGGAAAACATCGGCCAGGTTCGGATCTCGGAACCAGGAGCGCGTGAACACGAACATCAAGACCGGACGCGGCTCGGCAGCGAGATTGGGCATCCCGCAATGGAATACGCGGAAATCGAAAAGAACCCAGCGGCCGAAGCCTCCGACCATGTGCTCCTCGGGGAATGTCTGGAGGATCTCCCTCTCTCCGGTAGGCCGGGCGCGCAGCGCGGTGCGGTGCGACCCGGGCCAGATTGCGGTCGGGCCGTTGGCCTCGCCCACGTCGCAGAGCGGAACGCAAAGAGTGACGGCGTACGGCGGGAGATCCGACAGGTCGCCTTGGAAGCCCTTTTTCGTTTTGCCGATGGCCCGGTCGAAGCGGAGAGGCGCGTCCACGTGCTGATGCTGCCGATAGGCCCCCGGCATCGCGATGACGGCTTCCAGGCTCCCGATGCAATGGGAGGTTCCCATCAAGGCCCCGAGGATCTCGATCAGCTTATGGTTCGCGTAAAATTCCGGCGCCAAAAACGGGCCTTCAAACGGCAGGACGGCGGCGTATCGGCCGGCGATGTCGCGGACAAGCCCGCGCTCGCGCAATTCTCCGGCGTCATGCCGGCTCATGACGCTCCGGCGAAGCTTTTTCAACAGGGGCATCGGAAACAGGTTGTCGAACGCGACCGCCCCGTCGCGCTCCATGCCGGATCGGACCTTCCGCAATGTCCGCGGGGACAATGTCTTCGCGTCTGATTTCGAGAATTCTATTTTCGAGATGGTCACGCCGGCGTGCTCGCCGCGGTCAGCGCCGCGATCTCCTCCGGCGGCAGGACGAGACGCGCCGCCCCGACCAGCTCCTCGAGCTGCGCCGTGCTCGTCGCGCTGGCGATGGGCGCCGTCACGCCGGGGCGCGCCATCACCCAGGCGAGCGCGGCCTGCGCGGGCGTGCAGCGCGTCCGCGCGGCGACGCCGTCGAGCGCCGCGAGTATGCGCCAGCCGCGCTCGTTCATGTACCCCGCGACCCGTTGCCCCCGCGCGCGGCCCTCGGCGTCCTTCGCCGAGCGGTATTTACCCGTCAGAAATCCGCTCGCCAGCGGGAAGTAGCAGATCACGCCGACGCCGCGCTCCCGGCACAGCGGCTCCAAGGCGGTCTCGTACTCGGCGCGCTCGCACAGGCTGTACGGCGGCTGGAGCGTCTCGTAGCGGGGCAGCCCCAGGCGCGCGCTCGCGTCGAGCGCCTGCGCCAGCCGCGGCGCCGAATAATTGGACGCGCCGATCGCGCGGACCTTTCCCTGGCTGACGAGACCGGCGAAGGCCTCGAGCGTCTCCTCGAGCGGGGTCTCGGCGTCGTCGATATGCGCCTGATACAGGTCGATGCGGTCCGTCTGCAGCCGCCGGAGAGAATCCTCGACGGCCTCGACCATCCGGGCCTTCGACAGCCCCTTGCGCCCGGGGCCGAGCTCCATCCCGAGCTTGGTCGCGATCACGACCTGATCGCGGCGGCCGCCGCGCTTGAGCCACTTGCCGATGATGGTCTCGGACTCGCCCCCCTGGTTGCCCGGGATCCAGCGCGAGTAGACGTCGGCGGTGTCGATCAGATTCAAGCCCGCCGCGACGAACGCGTCGAGCAGCCGGAATGAGTCCGCCTCGCCGACGGTCCAGCCGAATACGTTGCCCCCGAAGGCCAACGGCCCGACCTCGATCCCCGATCGCCCCAGCGCTCTCTTTTTCATCGTGACCGAAACATCTTAACACGAGTCGGAACCATTGCTCACGCGAAAAGGTGCGTCCAATTCCTCGCGCGCGTCCGCGAACTCGACCCGCGCTAACGCTCCGAGCGGGGAGACGTCCCCAGGAGGCCGTGGAGGGCGCCGATCAGGAATTCCACATTCGTGGGCTTGCCGTAGATCCTGCGCACGTTGGAATCCATGGCCGCCTTTTGGACCAAGGGGTGGCCGTTCTCCCGGCCCGTGAGGACCACGACGGGCAGGACCGGCTCCGGCGATTCGCGCAAAAACTTAAGGACGCCGTCCCCGCCGAGGCCGGGCATGAAGAGATCCAGCAGCAGAGCGCTGGGTCTTAGGGAGAGCTTGGCCACGGCCTCCTCGCCGTTGGCGGCCGTGAGGGTCTTGAAGCCCTCTTTGGCCAGGAAAAACTCCAGCATGCTCCGAAGATGCTCGTCATCCTCGACGATGAGCACCGTCCGGTCCCCGGGAAGGGCGGAAGCGAAGTTGTCAGCCACAACCTGAGTATGTCCCGCGCTTCGCGTATTGTCAAGATTCAGCCGCCCGAGCTCCCGCCCCCTCTTCCGTATAAGTCCGAATAGGCACGGCCCGTCGGACGGAGTATAGTCGGAGGATCCTCCATGAACAATAAAATATTGGTCGTTGACGACGACCCCGCCGCCCGGAGAATCCTCACCCTTCTGCTTCAAACGACCGGCGAGGTGCTCGAGGCCGCTACGGGGGACGAGGCGCTGAGGATCATCGCGGCGCAACGGCCTCGGCTCATGCTGCTGGATATGGTCATGCCCGGAATGAGCGGTCTCGAGGTGCTTAAGGCCGCTCAAACCTCCGTCGGGACGATGGCCATACTCGTGCTGACCGGGCAGAACGACATCGAGCTGGCGAAACGGGCCTTGGCGTTGGGCGCGGCGGAATACATCACGAAACCGTTCGATTTGCCTCTTCTCAAGGAAAAGGCGGCGCGCTGTTTAGCCGCCGCTCCGAAAGACAAGGGCGAAGACGGCGGGCCCCCATGGCGCACCGTTGACGGCGCCCTCCCGCAGGGCTAGCTCCGTTCGAATCGCGCCTACGGG
>JAQTNG010000418.1 GCA_028714015.1 Elusimicrobiota bacterium
GCGAAGTGGATCGGCCCCGAAGGGACGCTGCCCGTCGCCATACAGCCCTTCAAGCTCGATTCGAAGGCGCTCGTGGAACGCTGGGGCCCCGAGATCCTGGGCCGGCTTGCGAAGGCGGTGCCACCGATCTATGCAGCCGAAGGCGGCGTCCACCCGGAGCTCGCGGCCGGCGTCTTCGGCTTTCCGGACGGCGACACGATGGTGCGAGCCCTCATGGCGGCCTCGTCTCGCTCCGTGGCGGTCAAGGAGGCCGCGCGCCAGGAGATGAAGCGCCTTATGGGCGACGAGTGGAGCGACACCGGCAAGCGCGCCGAGGCGGCCCTGGAGGCGGCCCACACGGACAGCCGGGCGGCGCTCCTGGCCGGGCACCTCCGGGCGCTGACCCGCAAGGCGGGGCTCGGGGCTCCCATGCCCTTGGAGGCCCTGCAGGCGGCGGCGCAACGGATCATCGCCGCGAAGTCGGTCAAGGACGCCGTGGCCGTCCTGCGCTACCACGCCGCGGAGCTTCGGGCGGCGAAGGCAGCGGGCCGGGCCATCGCGAAGGGCGATTGGGTGGAGGCCGCGGAACAGAAGCGCCGGCAGCTCTTGAACCACTTCCTCGTCCGCGAGGCGTCTGCCGCGAAGGACGCGGCGGCGAAGATGACCCGCCACTTCTCGACCTACCGCAACAAGCAGGGCCGGGCGCGCTACGAGACGGAGACGCTGCGCCAGGTGCTCGGCATTCTGGACCGGATCGGCTTCGGCGTCGGGATCCTCCCGGAGCAGTTCGAGGGCGACAAGCTGCCGCTCGCAAAGTGGCTCCAGGAGCGCGAGGCCGAAGAGATCGAGATCCCCGTTTCCGATTGGCTGCTGAACGAGGGCAATCGCGCCGAGTGGGACGCGCTGCCGTGGGCCGAGGCGCTCGCCGCGCGGGACCTGATCGCGGCGATGGAAAAGCAGGACCCGAAGCAGCGCAAGCTCTTCACGACCGGGGAAAACCTGGAGGCGGCGCGCCTGCGGCTGGCGGGCGAGATCGCGCGGGCCACGAAGGCCCCCGTGAAGCGCTCGACCCACCTCGCCCCCGGGGCGCTGGACCGGTTGCGCGAGGGGATCGGCAAGCGGGTCGCGGAGCTCACGCGCATGGAGTTTCTGTTCCGGCGCCTGGGCGGCTTCGAGGTAGCGAACGAGGTTCACGCGATGCTTTTCGCCCCCTTTGCCGCGGCAGAAAACCGCGAGCAGGAGATGCGAGGTGAGGCGGCGCAGCGGCTTCATGAACTCCAGAAGGCGCACTTCGGGACCATGGAGCGCTCCCTGTGGTGGCGCCGCACGATGGTGGAAGGCGCAGGCTTCGACGTCTCGAAGGCCGAGGCGTTGGCCCTGGGGCTCAATTGGGGCAACGCCGATAACCGGCTTGCCGTGGCGAAGGGGTGGGGCACGCAGTTTGGCCTTGGGCTCGAAGACGCGAACGAGCGCGCCGAGAAGATCCTGGCGACCCTCACGGAATCCGACTGGCAGTACATCCAAGGCGTATGGGAACTCATAGATGGCTACTGGCCGGAAATCCGCAAGCTGAACCTCGACGTCGTGGGCGTGGCGCCGAAGAAGGTCAACGCCTCCCCCGTGGTGATTGGGGGGCGGGTTGTGGCCAGGGGGGGGTACTACCCGCTCAAGTACGACCGGAGCACATCCGAGCGCGCCGAGAAGTACGCCGAGAAGGGCGACGTGTCGCGCCTGTTCGAGTCCTCCGCGTCCCACGCGACCACGGCGCAGGGCCACACGAAGGCCCGCGTCGGCTCGGCCGGGATGACCGTGCGGCTGGAACTCGGCGTGCTCGCGGAGCACCTCGACCAGGTGATCCACGACCTCACGCACCGGCGCGCGGTGATTGACGTGGACCGGCTCATCTCGGGCGCCGAGGTGGAGGAAGCGATCGTCTCGGCCGTGGGTCGGCCCCTGTACCGGCAGATTCGCCCCTGGCTCCACGCGCTCGCCAACAGCCAGACCGACGACGTGCTGGGGTGGGAGCGGTGGATCCTGAAGGCTAGGCACGGGATGACCGTTGCCACACTCGGCTTCAGCGTCACGACGGCGCTCTCGCAGCTCACAAGCTGGCCGGTGGCTGTCTCCGCGCTCGGGCCGAAGTACGCGGCGCTTGGGCTCGCCAGGTTCGCGGAGGGCGTCACGCGCTCGGCGGCCGGCGGGAAGCGCAACCCGCTTCGTTTCGCGCTCGAGTCCTCGCCGCAACTGCGATCGCGCATGACCTCCTTCGACCGCGACATCCGAGAGATGACCCACGGGGACGCCTTCGCCGGGATCAAGCCGCGCATCATGCAGGCCGCCTTCTTCACGGCCGGGCTTTTGGACATGGCCGTGGCGGTGCCGACGTGGCTCGGGGCCTACGAACGCGCCATGAAGGAGCGAGGCGGGGACCACGACGCGGCGGCCGAGTACGCCGATTCGATGGTCCGCACGACACAGGGCGCCGGTGCGGTCAAGGACTTGCCCCAGGTCATGCGCAAGCCCGGCATGATGAAGCTCTTCACGTTCTTCTTCTCCTACTTCTCGAACCTGGGCAACCAGTTCCTTGAGCAGACGAACCAGACGCAGGCGGAAGGGTTCGGGAAGAGCCTCCCGCGGCTCGCGGCCTTCAGCGTCTTCGCCGTGGCGCTGCCGGCGCTCTTGGGCGAGCTCGCCGTGGGGCGCGGACCGGACGACGAGGACGACGAGAGTTGGACGGCGTGGGCGGCCAAGACCCTTGGCCTCTACGTCGTGGCGCCGGTCCCTATGGTGCGCGACGTGGGCCGTGGGGTGGCCGAATACTGGAGCGGGTACGCCAAAGGAGAGAGCCCCCTGCAGGCCGGGCGGCGGGCGGTGGCCTCCATCCCAATTACCCGAGTCGCGGATGCCATGATCGGGGCGGCCGGGGCGCTGCCGTGGGTGCTCTCCGACGATCCGCCCGAAGGCGTGCGGCGCGAGTGGCTCAAGGACGTGGTGGATACGGCCGGGTATTGGGGTGCCCTTCCCAGCCGGCAAACCTGGATCACGGGTTCGGCCTTCTTTGACTGGATGGCGGGAGACATTGAGGGACCGCTAGAAAACCCCGCAGAATTCACGCTTCGCCGCACGAGGAGATGAACGAATGATCCGACGCCTGATTGCTGCCTTCCTGATTTTCGTTGCGCCCTGCGGGCTCATCCCCTGCCCGGCCATGGCCTCGATGCTCGAAAAGGTTCCCCGCGCGCAGTACATCTCGACCGGGGGCACTGCGTACACGTTCGCGTTTCCGATCTGGGCGAAGACCGATTTACGGGTGCGATCCGGGTCGACGCCCCAGACGGTCGACACCCACTACACGGTGACGTTC
>JAQTNG010000419.1 GCA_028714015.1 Elusimicrobiota bacterium
CGACGCGCGCCGCGACCTGGACCTCGTGGTCTTCCTGTCGAACCGCTGCAACCTGCAGTGCCACTACTGCGCGGTCGAGGTCAACAAGGGCAAGCCCCTGCGCCTCGACGAGGATCAGCTGCGCGCCGGCATCCGCACCTATCTCGACGAGGCCGAGGGCCGCAAGTTCGTGACCTTGCTCGGCGGCGAGCCGTTCCTGGATTTCCCGCTGATCGAGCGCGTCGCCGATTTCGTGCGGGAGGAGTCCGCGCGGCGGGGGGAGGCGGTGCGCCTCGCGGTCTACACGAACGGCACCTTGCTGAGCCCGGAGCGCCTGACCTCGCTGCGCTCGCGCGGGGCGATCGTCTGGCTGAGCCTCGACGGCAAGGGCGAGTCCAACGACGCGCACCGCACCTTCCGTTCGGGCGGGCGCTCGGTGTTCGCCGAGGTGTCCAAGCGCCTCGCGGGCCTGGACACGCGCCAGATGCGCGCGAACATGGTCGTCCACGCCGACAAGGCGCGCGACCTCGTGAGCAACGCGGAGTGGTTCCACGGCCGCGGCTTCCCGGTCGTGAACTTCCATCCGGAGCTGTGGGAGGAATGGACGCCGAAACGGCTCGGCGTTCTTAAGACATCGCTCCGGGAATTCGGACGCTGGTATCGCGCGCGCTGGAAGGAGCTGGGCCGTCCGCCGTTCGAGCTGCCGATCATCTCCCTGGTGCTCGACCACACGCCGCGCGAAGGCGAGGCCTCGCCGTGGTGGGAGAAGTGCGACAAGCTCGTGCTCGGCGCCGACGGCCGCTTCCGCGCCTGCGAGCGCGACGTCGCCGACGACTACGAGCTCTCCGAGGACAAGGTCATCGGCGATCCCAAGAGCGGGATCGACTGGGAGAAGAAGGAGGCCCAGTACGACGAGGCGCGCGCCCTCCTGCGCGCGCGCGGCGCCGACAAGGAATGGCATCACACCTGCCCCAAGGGCATCGTGTCCTTGGCCGCGCGCCGCGGCTGGAGCCCCGACCGCGTGCTCGATTCGTTCACGGCCGTCTCCCGCGTCTTCGGAGAGGGAGTCACCGCGCTCGCCGCCGCCCTGCGAGACCTGCCGGGGTTCGACGAGGCGTATCCGGGCGCCGGGGCGGCGAAGGCTCCGCGCCCGCGCGTCCGCGCGGCGCTCGTTCCTCCGCCCGCGAGCCGCACCTTCGAGCTGCTCCTCTCCTACGACTGCAACGCGAAGTGCGCGTTCTGCTACAACCCGCCGCTGACGAAGGAGGTGCTCGCGCAGAGCATACCGTTCGCGCGCGCCGCGGCGATGCTCGCGAAGGCGCGGGCGGGCGGCTTCGACGGCGTCTGGTTCACCGGCGGCGATCCGACCTTGAGGCCCGACCTCGACAAGCTCCTCCTGCTGTCGCGCAAGCTCGGCTTCCGCCGCATACAGATCGGCACGAACGCCGTGCGCCTGGCCTCCGAGCCCTACGCGGACCGCCTCGCCGAGTCGGGGCTCAACTACGCGCGCGTCTCCCTGCACGCGGCCTCCGCCGAGGTCCACGACCGCCTGCTCGCGCTGCCCGGCGCCTTCGACAAGGCGGTGCGCGGCGTCGAGAACCTGCGCGCGCGCGGCGTGTACGTCGGCCTCAACTTCGTCGTCACGAGCGAGAACGCCGCGGAGCTTCCGGCCTTCTTCGAACTGTGCCTCGGCCGTCTCGGCGTGCGCGACTTCGACGTGATCTTCCTTCATCACCGCGGCATGATGGACCTGCACGGCGACGAGCTCGGCGTGCGCTACGCCGCGGCCGTCCCGCACCTGCGCGCGGCGTGGAAGCTCCTCGAGAAGAAAGGCCTTCGCCGGCGCACGCCGACCTTGGTCAACGTGCCTCCGTGCGTCGTCCCCGAACTCGAGCCTTGGATCGCGGACTGGTCCTCCGAGGAGGCCGGCGACGCGCTGACTCGCCCGGGCGCCTCCTCCGTGGACCTCATGGCGATGAAGGGGGCCCAGAAGACGAAGGGGCCCGGCTGCGCCTCGTGCGCGCTCGAGGACCGCTGCCTGGGCTTCGAGCGAGAGTACGCGGCGCGCTACGGCGACGCGGACTTTTCCCCGATCCTCAAGGGCCTCGCGAAGGCCGCCCGATGAGGACCCGCCCGCACGACGCGTCGGCCCGCCGGCTGCTCGTGCGCGGCCACCAGCTCGCGATCAAGGGCAAGGCCGCGGCGGCGCTCCCTCTGTTCGACCGGGCTCTCGCGCGAGATCCCCTGGCCGCCTACGGCTTCCTCTACCGGGCCGGGCTGCGCCTCCTCGCGGGCGACGAGAACGGGGCCCGCAGCGACCTCGACGCGCTCGCGGCCCTGCCCGCGGATACCTACGTCCGCTACCGTGAATTCGAAATCCCGTCGCCTTCGATCTATCCCGGCTTCGACGAGAAGCTCGACGCCTTCGCCGCGCGCTCGCGCCACCCGTTCGCCTACCTGCTGCGCGCGTTCGTGCGCCGCGCGGGCCTGCGCTACGAGGAGGCGATCGTCGACATGGAGCGCGCCGCGCGGCTCTCTCCGCGCAATCCGGGCCTGCGCGCGGTGCTCGCCCGCGTGCGCTTCGTCAACCGATTGCCCCAGGAGGCCCTCGCCGACCTCGACGCGGCCGCGCGCCTGGATCCCGGGTGCGGCTGGATACGCGCCTGGCGCGCCGAGGCCCTGCGCCACCGCGGCCGCTTCGCGGAGGCTCTCGCCGACGCCAATCGCGCGATCGGCCTCGATCCTCATTACTTCCGCTCCTACGCGTGGCGCGGCGGGATCTTGAGGATGCTGGGCAAGCCCGCGGCCGCCCTTCCCGATTTCGAGCGCGCGCTGTCGGTGGACTGGCATTACTGGTGGGGCCTTAAGGAAGGGGGCCGCGAGGCGGACCCGAACCTGTCGTGGGCGCTGCATGAGAAGTCCCTCGCCCTGCGCGCGCTCGGGCGCGTCGACGAGGCCGTGCTCGCGCTCAACGAGGCGCACCGGCTGAACACGCGCTACGGCTGGGTCTGGACCGCCGGCCGGGACGAGGACGCTTTCGCGCGCGGCGAGGCCGAGCTGGACGAGCGCCTCGATGAGGCGCCGCGAGACGCGTGGGCGCTCGCCTGGCGCGGCTGGACGCGGCTCGAGGCGGGACGGCCCGCGGAAGCGCTCGTCGATCTCGGCGCCGCGGTCCGAGCCCTCCCGCTCGAGGCGGGGCCGGCGCTGTGGCGCGCGCGGGCGCTCGCGGGGCTCGGCCGGACGGCCGAGGCGCTCAAGGCCGCTTCGCGCGCGGCCGCGCTCGATCCCCTGTACGCGCCGGCCCACGGCTGGCGCGGCGGCCTCCTGCGCGCCGCGGGCCGCCCGCTGGAGGCTCTCTTATC
>JAQTNG010000420.1 GCA_028714015.1 Elusimicrobiota bacterium
GAACGGCAGTTAACGACCCATTTTCCCGGAACCAATGGAAGGTCGATTCCGGCCTCCTTCAAGCGGCTCATTAAAATCTTGTCGAATTCATGAGCCAACTTCGCCCATGGAAACAAATATTTGTCATTCTTCCGTTTCCAAAATCTCGTTTTCGACTCAAAAGCCCCGGCCGGAACCACGAAATGCAAATGCGGATGAAAATCGAGACGGCGGGAATGGGTATGCAAAACACCGATGAATCCAGTTTCTCCTCCAAGAAATTTCTCCTCGCAACCCAGGTTCCGAAGGACTTTAGCACCGGCTTCGAACATGGCCGAATAGAACAATCGTTGGTGATGCCAGGCTACGGCTCGCAGGACCGCTGGAACGGTAAAGGTAACCATGAAATATGGAACCGGCAGAAGCTTTTGCATCTGTCGTTGAAGCCAAACCTCTGTTTCGTAATGTTGACAAATGGGGCAATTCCGATTCCCGCATGATAGAGGAAAAAGCTCGAAACGCCCGCAATGCGGACATTCCATGATCAATAAACCCCTATCAGGAGTTAGGAGAGGAAATAGGCGAAATCGAGGCCTTTGGGGCTCAGGGTGCGCAGCTCGGCGGCGAGGAGCTCGGCGGGCTCGTTGGTGAACGCGGTGCCGTTGACATAGGCGACCTTGCGAATCTGCGAAGCCACCGCGTCGGCGACCTCGGACACGCCGTGGCCCAGGTTGGCGACGTAGGCTCCGCCGCAGGCGTCCAGGTAGCGCTTTCCCGTGTCGTCGATCAGCCAGCAGCCCTCGCCGCGCACGATCATGGGGAACTCGCGGTCGAGCGCGCGGTAGAAAACGCCGGTGTCTGGGTAGCGCCGGGGCGGCATGTTTTTTATTGTAACATAAGCCCATGAGCCTGAGGCTGTGCGCCGCGGACGGATCATTGGCCGCGTGGGCGCCCTCGGCTCCCCCGAAGGTATTTCTCGTCGTGGAAACGAGGGACGCCGGCCCGCTCACGGCCGCGCGCGCCCGCGCCGCCGCCGCCGCGGCCTGCGGGGCCTTGGCGTTCCTGGGTTACGAAGCGGACGACGCGCCGACGGAGCCCGCGGACCTGCGCGTGTCCGTGGCCCCCGGCCCCGGGCCGCGCCTGCTCGTGGCGCCCTCGTCCACTGAAGCGGGGGACTTCGCGTCGCGGGGATTTTCGCACGAGGATTTTCACTATTTCTGCCTGAAAACCCACCCGCGCAAGCCGCTTCTCTTTTCCTGGGACGGGCTCGCCTCCGCTCGCGCGGAGCTGAATGATCTCCGGGCGTCGGCGCGGTCCCTGTCCGGCGTGACTCTCGAGCCCAGCTCCCGCGGGGTGACCGGCTATCTGCACCGCTTTCGCGAGGCCTTGAGCCGGGATTTCGACTTTCCGGAGGCCCTCTCCTGCGTCTGGGACGGCCTGCGGCCGGGAGCCCTGTCCCCGGGCTCGAAAGCCGCGTTTTTACGCGCGGCTTTGCCGGCTTTGGGCCTCTAAAAAGCCTCTCCGGGTTAGGCCTTGACTAACGCTCCCGTCGGGTATACACTCCGGGAGTCGGGGGTACTATGACCGAGATCACGGTTAAGTTCAATCTCACTTTCAGCCGGCGCTTCCTCATCACCGGCGCCGCCGCCGCGATGATGCTGTGCGGCGTTCCCGAGCTGGATTCGGAAAGCGTCACGCTCTCGACCTACTACCCCGCGCCCTCGGGCGTGTACACGAACATGATCACGACGGGGAACACCTATCTGGCGCGCGACGGCGGCGCGGGCACACGGGTCGGGATCGGCACGACGGCCCCCAACGCGAAGCTTCACGTCGCGGGAGACGTTCAATCGGACCATTTGAAATTCCCCGGCGTCGGCGGGAATTCGGGCGTCGCCGCCGATTACTACGGCATCTATCAGGAAGCGGGCGCATGGTCGGCGCCCTACCCCGACCTGAGGGTCCAGTATCACACGGGAATCTCGTATGACGCCTACTACGGCTACGGCGGGCACCGGTTCTTCACGGGCTACGACGGCACGGGCAACCCCACGGGGGCCGGGCCGGTCACGGGGGGAGGGCCGACGCTGCAGATCACCGACGCGGTGACGTCCGGCGTTCCGATCGTCTACTCCGGCCCGGTCTGCACGATGACCCCCTACGGCCTCGGGGTGCAGAACTGCCCCGTCAACCAATACGTCACCTTCACCAGCGGCATCATGGTCAAGCAGACCTCCTCCGTCGGTTCCACCGACCCCGGCGGCACGATGCTGTGCTGCCCATGCCCGGTCGGCGGCTGCCCGAACCTGTAGGGTTGGGACATTCGGGCCGTTAAATAGAATGTGGTATAGTCTCGCCTCCCCATGGCACTGCATCTCCCGGTCAACGGTGTCTGCAACATCAAGTGCGTTTTTTGCTCCTCCGAGGGGCGGACCGGGGCGTTCGCCCTCAAGCAGCTCCTCGACGAGATAGACCGGGACAAGACCGGCCACGTCCAGATATCCGGCGGGGACCCGATGCTGAAGGACCCCGCCGAGCTGCTCGAGATCCTGCTCCATTGCCGCAAGAAGGGGAAGATCATCGAGTTCCAGACGAACGGCGTCCTGCTGACGCGCTACGACCCCAAGCGGCTGAAGCTGATCCGGGGCCTCGTGAACTTCTTCAACGTCAATTTCTCCGCTCACGACGCCGCGCTCGACCTCGCCGTCACCGAGACGCCCGGCGCGTTCGACCTCCGCGTCGCGGGCGTGCGGCAGCTGATCGCGCAAGGCTCGGAAGTGCGCCTGAACTACATCGTGCACGCGCTCAACTACCGCCACTGCGAGGAATTCGTCCGCTTCGCCGCCAAGGAAATCCCCGGCTTCTCGTGGATCCAGTTCAGCTACTGCAAGGGCATGGGCCGCGCGAAGGGCAACGAGCTCGTCATGCCCCGCTTCGAGGAGGCCGCGCCGTTTCTCAACGCGGCGTTTAAGGCCTGCAAGGAGAGCGGCGTGGACTTCGACGTGGACCACATCCCGGTCTGCTTCGTCATCGACTACAAGGACCATCACGCGGACTACCGCAAGATGCTCAAGCACAAGCCCGGCGTACACCTGGCCGAGAAGCAGCAGATCGCCGACTGCGACGGGTGCGTCATGCGCGAGGCCTGCCCCGGGCCTCGCCGCGACTATCTCGAGATCTACGGCGAGCTCAAGCCGATGCCGCTGATCAAGGCGGTCCTCCCCTGAGCGCGCCTCCGGCGGCCGCGCCCGCCCTCGACGTGACGGCGCTGCGCGCCCTCTATCCGTCCCTCGGCCGGGAGGTCGGCGGCAAGCGCCTGGTCTACCTCGACAGCGCCTGCACC
>JAQTNG010000421.1 GCA_028714015.1 Elusimicrobiota bacterium
AGCGCGTCGAGCGCCGCCAGCCACCGCTCCTCGCGCTGGACGTCGTCGAACGACTCGTAGGCCAGCTCGCCCGACGGGGCCTTCGCGAGGATCGCGCGCGCGCCCTTGCCGCGCAGCGCCGCCGGCGCGCGGGCCGCGAGCTCGGACACCAGCGCCCGGAAATTCAGCTCGGCGCTGTAGCTCATCTTGGGCCCGAGCACCGTATAATCGAACTCCGCCGCCAGTATGCGCACGCGCCGCGCCGGCGCGGCGAAGAGCAGTTCGATGAACGGGATTCTGCGTTCCTCGATCACCTGCCGGGTCTTCGTCTTGCCGCCCATCATCGGGATGCCGGTCACCAAGGTCGCGCCGAGGCGCACGGCTTTTTCTCCGGCCGACGGGCCCTCGGTCACCGTCTTGCGGCCGGTCTCCGACACGGCGCCCGCGGACAGCACCTTCAGATGCGTCCAGACCAGGCGTTGGACCTCCGCGCCGGCCCGCCCGGCCAGTATGTCGAAGCCGTCGCCGGACAATTCGGCCTTGGTCACGAGGGTCGCGGCCGGCGGCTCCTCGAGCAAGGCCACGGGCACGGCGACGGCGGGATGCCCCGCCGCGGTCAGCGCCGCGGCGAGCGCCTCCGCCTCCTCGGCGGAGGACGGCTCGGCCAAGATCCCCCAGCCGCGCCGCACGACGGGAATCCAGGATTCCGCCGGGAGGCGGGAATGGCCGGACAAAACGGCGGCGACGGCCTTCGTGTCGAAGCGCGACGGCGCGCGGAGCAGCACCGCGTGCGGCGGGCGCCCGCCGGCGTCGCTCACTTAGGAGGGATCAGCGCGTAGCCGCGGCCGGAGACGCTGACCAGCCACTGGTCCGATTTCCATCCGAGCTTGAGGCGGATGCGGCGCACGTGGACCTCGACGGTCTTGAGCGCGCCCTCCGACGGCGCCTCGACGCCCCACACCTTGAGGTACACCTCGGCGCGCTCGGTCGGGTTCGGCGTGCGCTTCGCGAGGAAGTACAGCAGCTCGAATTCCTTCGGCGTCAGGTGCTGGTACTCCTTGCCCGCGAGCTTGACGAGCTTGCGCGGATAGTCGAGGCTCAAGTCGCCGACCGACACCGTCGCCGGCGGCTCGGCGCGCTCCTCGCCCGCGTTGCGGCGCAGCAGCGCGCGGCAGTAGGCGAGCAGGCGCGCGCTCTTGACCGGCTTCGTCAGGTAGTCGTCGGCGCCCATGTCGAGGCACGCGATGTCCTGGCCGTCCTTGTCGTTGCCGGTCAGGATGATGATGGGCAGCCGCGCCGTCAGTATGTCCTGCTTGAGAAACTGGCAGACCTCGAGGCCCTTCATGCCGGGCATGATCAAATCGAGGATCACGAGGTCCGGCATCTCCTTTTGAGCGGCCAGTATGCCGGCCTTGCCCGACGGAGCCTGGAGGACCGTATAGCCCTCGTCCGCGAGCACGTCGCCCACCGCCTTGCGGAAGGACGCGTCGTCTTCGATTAAAAGGACCTTCGATGCCATGCCTGGATTTTATATAAAAGACGCGTGGAACCCAAGCACTTCGCGCTCGCGCTCATAGCCCTCGCGGCGGGCCTGGCCCTCGGCTACGCGCTGGGACGCCGCCGCCGCGTCCGCGTGAAGGCCGCGCTCGCGGACGAAGACCGCCTGGCCTGGCTTCAGCGCCTGTCCACGATCGGGCAGATGATGTCGGGCGTCGTGCACGAGGTCCGCACGCCGCTGGCCACCGTCGTCCTCACCGTGGAGCACGCCCAGCGCGTCCTCGACAAAGGCGGCGACCCGCGGGAGCAGCTCTCGACCGTTGCCCGCGAGGCGGACCGCGCGGTCGAGATCCTCTCCGACATCCTCGACTTCGCCAAGCCGTCCCCCCTCGAGCTCAAGCCGCTGCCGCTGGCCCCGCTGGTCAAGGCCGCGCTCGACCCGATCTGGATCCGCTTCGACGAGCGCGGCGTGGATCTCTGGCTCGAGCTGCCCGAGGACATCGTCGTGCTCGCCAGCCCCCGCCATCTCCATCAGGTCGTCACCATCCTCCTGATGAACGCGCTCGACGCGATGCCCTTCGGCGGCCGCCTGGAGCTGAAGGCGACGCGCTCCGGCGGCACGGCGCGGCTCGCGCTCAAGGACAACGGCATCGGCATCGACCCGGCGGCCCTCAAGGGCCTCTTCGAGCCCTTCGCCACGGGCCGCGCCGAAAGCGGCGGCACCGGCCTCGGCCTCAACGTCGCCCGCTGGATCATGCACAAGCACGGCGGCGACGTGGCCATCTCGAGCGAAGGCATCGGCAAGGGCACGACGGTCGTCCTCACCCTTCCGACGGCCTAGGGAACGGCGGGCTTCACGTGCTTCGCGAGCGCCCGGCCGGCCTCGCGCCCGATGAGCGTCACGGCGATCACGGTCGCCAGCAGCCCGACCCCGTAAAACGCCCACTCCGCGCGCGTGCGCACGCGCCCGTGCGTTCCGGCCTTGAACGCCTCGCCCGCGGCCGCGCCGAGATAGACGAACATCAGGCTCCCCGGCGAGATCCCGACGCAGGTGGCGGCCGCGTACTCGCCGAACTTCACGCGCGTCAGGCCGTAGGCGTAGTTCTGGAGGGTGAAGGGCAGCAGCGGCGTCAGGCGCGTCAGGAACACCACGCGCCAGCCCTCCGCCGAGACGGCCGCGTCGATCGCCGCGAACATCGGATGGCGCGCGAGGCGCTTCTCCACCCACCACCGCAGCCAGTGACGCCCGATCAGGAAGGACGCGCACGCCCCGGCCATCGCGCCGATCCAGACGAGAGCGAAGCCGGTCCGGATGCCGTACAAAGCGCCCGCGCCGAAGGTCAGCACCGACACGGGAAGAAACACGAGGCACGAGGACGCGTACAGGACGATAAACGCGGCCTGGCCGGCCGCTCCCAGCGATGCGATGTAGAGCAGCGCGTGGTGGAGCAGGTCGGCCATTCCGGACATGCTACTACTATAATTGCTAGAATCAAATCAGACAGATTGGAGGAAGCATGGCTTTTTACCGGAAGAAGCGCCGCAAAGCGGGCCCGAGCAAGAACGACGAAAAGGTCCGCCGCGCCCAGACGGCCGAGGACAACGAGCGCAACGCCGGCACCCTCTCCACCCGCTTCCCCTCCGTGCGCTCCCTGAAAGTGAAGGTCTCCATCGCGACGCCGCAAGGCGTCGTCCTCGAGGGGTCCGAAGAGACCTACGGCCCCAACGACCCGTTCTTCCTCGAGGCGGACTGCCCCGGCTCGTGCGGCTCGGGCTCCTACGACTTCGCCGTCCTGATCGCGCAATCCCTCGAAAATCTTCAAGAGCGCGGCACCGCCCAGATCAT
>JAQTNG010000422.1:0-2568 GCA_028714015.1 Elusimicrobiota bacterium
CCCGAAACGCCCATGATCGCCGTCGTGACGTTCGCGGAGAGACGCGATGTTCCGCACCTTGCGCCGTTGATCGAGAAAACCGGCGCCGGCAAGGCGGACGGGTTCGCGCTGATCCGGGTGCTCAAGGCCTCCCCGAGGTTTCTCATCGCGACGGCGGATTACGCGCTCGACGGCAGGAGGACGTCGTTCCGGGTCGAAGCCAGCTCCGGCGAGTGGGTGCGATCCCAGGCGAAAGGCGCCGATGAGGCCCAGGCGGCCCGGCTCGGATTGCCGAAGGAGATCAAGCCCGCGACGTTCGCCTCGGCGCCTTTCGTCGAGCGCGCGGCGGACGCCGAGTCCCTCGAGGCGGAAGCCGCGCTCATTTTCCATGGCCGGGGAGCGATGATCGAACGGGTGGTCAAGCGCGGCTCCCGCGTGGACCGGGACTGGCTGTCGTTTCCGCCGACCGAGATCGAACGCTCGCTCTCGAAGGTCGAAGCGTCCTACCCGCTCAGCCGCGGCCGCGATTAAAGGAGGCGGCCGGCGAGGTCGAGAAGGAAGAAATCCTCGATGAAGTCCGTGCCGCGCTTGCGAAGGACGAAGGCGCGCAGGCGGTCGCCGCGCGGATCGAGATACAGGTTCTGAGCGTACAACGGCTCGTTCGAGTGGTGCCGGTGGGTCCAGCCGACGTCGCCGAGCCGGCTGAATTTCCAGATCATCGCGTCATAGCCCTCGCTGCCGTCGATCGTCGCGAGCAGGTAGACTTCGCCTTCGCCGTCGGTCACGACGCCCGCCGGACGGCACAGGCCCGAGAGCGGAGAGATCTCCCAGACGAAGCGGCCCTGCCCGTCGAAGCGCACGACGAAGCACCCGCTTTTGCTGGCGCCGGAGACGACCACGCCGCCGTCCGGCGTCGTCGCGATGGCCGTCGGCTCCTCGGCGCGGCCGCGTCCCCACCGCTGCTCCCAGAACACCCCGCCGTCGGCGGAGAGGCGGCGCACGAGGACCTGCCCGTTGATCCCGCCCGCGGCCGGCATCGCGGCATAGATCAGGTCGCCGTTGGCGATCGAGACCGTGCCGCTGCCGCCGCCCGCGATGTGCTCGGCGCGAACGGCGCCGGCGAGCAGGACGAACGCCAGAGCGAGCTTCACGCCCGCGATTTTATCACTTACCGGACCCGCAGATGCAGGTGGTTGTCGTGGCCGGGCCAGTATGACATGAGCGCGGCGGCGCGCCCGCGATCCGGGGAGTTCGCCCCCGCCGCGAGCACCGCGGCCTTCAGATGGTTGGCGATGAAGATGTGGGTCGGCTTGAAGGCCGGGTCAGGGTTGGCGAGAATGGCCTGGACGAGCATCCAGTTGCGCTCGGCGTCGAAGCGCACCGCGCGGCCGCCGCTGCGGCCCGTGAGACCGTCGCGTCCGCCGGTGAAGCGCACGAAGTTCAAGGTGTCCGCGGCCTTGCCGCTTGCGGCGTCGGTCATGTAGAAGCCGATGTCCACGTCGCGGCCCGTCTGATGCGACGCGTGGCCTCCGAGCCGGCCGCCGTTGGCGCTCGAGATGTCGCCGACCGCGAGGTCGGTCTCGGCCTTGCCCGTGCCGCGCATGTAGGCCGCGATCCTGCGCAAGCCGTCGACGAGGGGCTTCGTGCCCCAGTTCGTTTGCCGGCCCGCGTGGACGAACGTGTAGCCGAAGCCCGAGATCATCTCGATGCCGCTGTAGAAGCGGTTGCGCACGGAGCGCGCGACGCCGCTGACCCATTGGCCGGCCTCGTCGAGGCCCTGCGAGACGTAGGCCGTCGTGGCCTCGTACGCGCCCGTCACGCTCTCCCACGCGCGCCGAGTGAACGTCGGCGGCGAGTAGCTCACCGGCCGGGGCGGGGAGGCGGCGAGGGCGCCGCGGTACTGCATGGGGAGCTGACGGCCGGCGGCGTAGCGGGCCGGCCGGATGCTCCCGAAAGGCGAGGCGGAGGGCGCCGCCGCGACGGGGTCGCCGGCTTTCGGATCGAACGCCTTGCCGAAAATCCCGCCGCCGTCGAAAAGCTCGCCGGCCGCGTCGGCGCCGCCGGGGTTCTTGCGCAGCTTCTCCGGGATCAGCGCGTCGCGGCGGCGGCGGACCTCGGCGACGCGCTCCTCGGTCGTGGGCTCGAAGGTGACGCGGTCTCCGTAAAGCTTTCTGACCCGCCGGAACTTCTCGCGGCACGCGCTCTTCGAGGTCCGGCCGCGCTTCCACGACAAGGTCTGCCCGGCGCCGTCCGCCTCGCTCTCGATTCCGGCGCCGACGCTGTTCGCGATTTTCTGAGCTTCCTTGTCCCGATTCGCGGAGGGCCCCGGCGCCGGGTCCCCCTCCTTGCGCGGGACGGCGGGGTCGAGCAGGCGGACCGAGACGGCTTCGGCGTCGCAGGCGTTCTTGATCTGCTCGGCGGGCTTGAGCGGGTCCGCCTTGCGCGGATCCGTCTTCGGCGAAGGGACCGGCGCCCCGGCGTCGTCGGCGCGCGCGGGAAAGGGAGCGCCCAGGAGGAGCGCCGCCAGAAGAAGGCGAACCGACGAGCCGGGACGAGACATCTCCCGAAGAGTAACCGAAGAACCCGCTC
>JAQTNG010000422.1:2578-3308 GCA_028714015.1 Elusimicrobiota bacterium
AAGGCCTAGCCGTCAAGGGGCCTAAGGACCCTGACCGGCGCGGCGCCGCCGGAACAGCGCCAGCGGCCCCGGTTTCGGCGCGAAGTCCCGGAAGAGCGGGTCGGGGTTGTTCTGCCACATCAGCCGCGGCGCGGGAACGAACACCGGCTCGTAGCCGCCGCCCGAGGCGAGCGCTTCCAGCTCGATCGACGCCTGAGGGTCGAGGCGCAGCCACGGCGAAAGCAGGAGCCAGTCGGGCTTGAGGAACGAAAGCTCGTCCCTGTAAATGGGTTTGACGCCGGCGGCGAACATCAAGGACAGGTTGTCGGCGTCGGAGTAAGCCGTCTCCCCGCCCTGGGCCTTGATGACTCGCGCGGCGTATTCGATGTAGCCCTCGGGTCCGCGCCCGAGTTCCGCGACGAATCGCGCGAGGTCGCAGCGGGGCCGCGCGTCGCGCAGGCGCTGGCGCATCATGCCCGACACGGATGCGACCGGCTCCGCCGGCGCGCCGAGCAGCCCGGCGGCCTTCAGCGGCAGCCAGCCGGCCCAGTTCAGCGCCGCGAGGGCGCCCGCCAGGCCGAGCGCGAAAGCCGCGCGGCCTTCCGCCAGTTCCGAAATCCAGCCGCCCGCGAGATAAGCCAGAACCGGGAGGGCGCCCATCAGATACCGCCCGTAAGGCTCCGCGGCGGCGAAGGAGAGAAGGCCGAGCGTCGCCGCGAGCCACAGCCAGGACAGCCGCCTCATGTTCGCT
>JAQTNG010000423.1 GCA_028714015.1 Elusimicrobiota bacterium
GGGCGGCGGCGGCGGCGCGGGAGGCTCGGTGATCGTGGACGCCGCCGTGCTGTACGGAACCGGCACGGTGTCGGCGCAGGGCGGCGACGGCGGCACGGGTGCGACCTTCGGCGGCGGCGGCGGCGGCGGCGGGCGGTTCTGGATCCGCGAGCGGGCCTACGCGGCGTTCGTCTCCACGCTGACGATCCGCTCGGCGGGGGGGGCCTTCGGCTTCGGCGGGACCTTCGGCGCCGCCGGCCAGCCCGGGGCGCTCTTCCTCGATCCGCTGCACTGGACGGGCGCCGGCGCCGACGCGCTGGCCTCCAACGGCGCCAACTGGAGAGGCGGATCCGCGCCGCTCGGCGGCGAGCGCCTCGTGTTCGGCGCGTCGGAGACGGCGAAGGCCTGCGTCTGGGACCTGGCGGCGGCCGTAGGCGGCGTCTCGATCCTGCCGCAGTTCTCGAGCTCGGTGTATCTGGCCTCGTCGCTGGGCGTCGCCGGCTCCTTCGACATGGCCGGCGGCACGCTGACGGCGGCGGCCGGGCTGGCCCTGCGCGTGGACGGCGCCCTGTCCCAGACGGGCGGCCGCCTGAATCTGTCGGTCTCGACGTTGGCGGTCGCCGGGGCCGGGGGCTCCTGGCCCGTTTCGTTCTTCGACGCGGAGGCCGCGAACTTCGTCGTCGGCGGCGTTGCGGCCGCCACCGCGACCGTTTCCGGCGCGCTGACGGTGGACTTAAGCGCGCGCGTCAACGCGCTCGCGCAGCTGGTCCTGACGACCGGGACCTTGCGCCTGAACGGCGACGGGCCCTTCGCGGGCGCGGGGGGAGTGAGCGCCTCCACCGGCCATTGGACCTTGGCCGGCGGCGGCTCGACGCAGACCTGGACGATGATCAACGGGAATTTCGGCTCCCTGCGCGTGTCGAATGACAGCGGAGGCCTGACTTTGTCCACGGCGGCGGGGTCGTCGTTCTCCCTGACCGGGGGTCTGACGGTCGACTCCGCCGCCGTGCTCCGCGCCACCGCGACGGCGCTGAGCGTGGGCGGCGACTGGGCCGTCTTCGGAAGCGCGCTGATGTCGCAGTCGACGCTGACCTTCGCGGGCGCGTCCGGCTCGACGCTCGCGGTCGTCGCCGGCGCGTCGTTCGACGCCCTGAACATCGCCGGTCCGGACCTGACCGTGAATTTCTCCACGACGGTGACCGTCGCGTCGACGATGACCGTCTCGGGGGGAACGCTGAACCTCGCCGGCTCGACCGTGAGCGTGCGCGGCTATTGGACCGAGACCGGAGGCGCCGTCCTCGGCGGAGCGAGCCGCGTCGTCTTCAACGGGAACTCGCCGCAGGCCGTCACCTCGCTCCCGGGGAACTCCCTCGGCGCCTTCGTCTCGTCGAACACCGTCGGCGTGACGATCTTGTCCCCGCTGACGGCCAAGGCCCAGCTCGAGTGGCACCGCGGGGCGCTGAATTTCGCGGGCCGCGCGCTGTCGATCGGCGGCGACGCGCTGATCAAGGGCGGAACGGGCCTGACCTTCGCGGGCTCGACGGTGACCTTCGCGGGCGTCTCGACCCAGACGGTCAATTTCTCCACCCTCGACTCGGTGGTCATCGACAACCCCAAGCCGGTCAAGTTCACCTTCGATCCGACGCTGGGGAATTTCACGATCAACCCCGGACGCTACTTCGACGGGGGCGTGCGCCAGATGACGATCGTCGGGGACCGCTGGAACACGGCCGGCGCCTTCTACGCCTCGAACTCCCCGTTCCACGCGGTGACCTGGGCGCCGCCGACGGGGTCGATCACGATCGGGGCGGGCTCGATCGTCAACGCGAGGGTCGTCCTTTCCAGCAACACGACCGCGATCCTCCAGGGCGGGCTGATCATCGACGGCGCGGGCTACGCGTTCGAGCCGAAAACGGGCTCGACCTTGCTCAACGCGCCCGGCGGCTCGACGCTCACCTTCCGCGGCAGCTCGGACCTGAGCCCCGTGGCGGGGCCGAACTGGTTCTACGCCGGCGACGTCGCGAACTCCTGGATGGTGTTCGAGGGCACCGGCGTCTCGCGCGGCGCGTTCCTCTCGACGAACACCTACGGCAGCATACAGGTGGCGCTGAACGATAACCTCTCGGTCTTCTCGCCCCCGAACCTGAACCTGCTCGGCTCGCTCGTCGTCTCGACCGGCATCGTGCGGCCGGTCGGCGCCAGGACGCTCACGCTCGGCGGCGACCTGCTCCAGACCGGCGGCGCGATCGACTTCAACACGGCGTCGACCGGGACGCTCCGCCTCGTCGGCTCCTCGAGCCAGACCCTGAGCCTCCTGCCCGGCGCGACGCTGTGGAACCTCGTCGCCGACGGCACGGGCACGGTGAGCGCCGCCTCGTCCTTGCGCGTGCGCGGGGACTTCGCGGCCAACGCGGGCCTGTTCCGCGCGGGCTCGTCGAACCACTCGTTCCAGAAGAACTTCATCGTCGGGCCCGGCGGATCCTTCGACGGCGAGACGAGCACGGTGACCCTCGACGGCGCCGCGCTCGGGCGCAGCTCGCAGTCCGTCACCTTCCTCGGCAGCGGCGCCTTCTGGGGCCTGAACCAGGCGGTCTCGAGCGTGACGTTCAAGACCACGACGACGGCGCAGTACCTGACCGACGGGGTCCCGGGCAGCACGATCGCGGTCGCCGCCGGGGCGACCCTGCGCGTCGGCGAATTCTTCATGGGCGCCTCGACGGGGGCGGTCCTGAGGCTGCGCTCGACGGTCCCCGGCCTGCCGTGGTTCCTTCAGGTCCTCTCCGCGTCGAGCGTGACCTTGACCGCGGTCTCCGACTGCGACGCGAGCGGCGGGCTCCTCGTGGCCGCCGACGACGGCCGGAGCGTCGACCTGGGCGGCAACACGAACTGGAACTTCACGCCGCGGCTGCTGGTCCTGCTGCCCGGCGAGACCTTCACGCCGGGCGTCGCCCCCGGCAAGACGGGCGTTCCGGCGGTCTCGACGGCGGGCGCGCCGATCACGGTGACCGTGATCGCGCTCTCCTCGCGCTTCGACCAGGTGACGAACTCGACCGCGGCCGTGGCGCTGACGACGGACGACCCGGCCACGGCGGCGCCCGCGCCGCTGGCGCTCGTGCTGGGAGCGACGAGCTTCACCTTGACGCCGCGCGGGGCGGAGCCCTCGCCGCGGACGACGACCGTCACGGCGACGGCGAGCTTCGCGACGGCGGCCGCGGCCCTGACCGTGGTCCCCGACGCGCTCGCCCGCCTGCAGGTGATCCTGGCCGGCGAGGCCGCCGCTCCCGGCACGCTCACGGGCAAGACCGGCGGCGCGTCGGCGCGCGTG
>JAQTNG010000424.1 GCA_028714015.1 Elusimicrobiota bacterium
TGATGCTAAACGTCGCGCCCGAGGCGCCGTGGTGGGCGCTCGGCTTTCTCTCACTCGGCGCGGCGCAGTCACTCGCGAACCTCAATCGGAAGATCAAAACGCGCCGGCTCGTCGCCTTCATCTGCGCAACCGCGTTCGGATTCCTCGGTCTTCTCGGCACGATCTCGACCGCGCCCGTCCTGATCCTCGGCGCGCTCTTCCTCGTGCAGTCGCTTGTCAACGCGCTCGTCTACCTGCGGCTTGGTCTGCCGCCGCGAAAGGTCGCCGCAGGTGCCGCATGAATCCACCGGATGCCATAGAAGTCCAACGGGCCTTCGGCTACGCGGGGGCTGGCGCGCTCGCGCTGAAGGCGCTCGACCTCATCGTGAAATGGCGCTCCGGCCAGCGGGTGGACACGCTCGCGGAGTTCGAGGCGGCACGGAAGATCGGCGCAGACATCCGGGAGGATCTCAGACGGGAGCTCGAGGCGACGCGCATCGACCTGGCCGCGGTCGAGGCGCGCGCGGAGAAGGCCGAGAGCGAGCTGCGCACGGAGAGGGCTGCTACGTACCGGCTCGGCGAAGCGAACGAGGACCTCAAGGCGAAGCTCCGGATTGCCGAGATGGCGGCAGAGGGGCGGCGATGAGCGCGGCGCCGACCGTCACCGTCCCGACCGATATCTGGCTCCTCTGCAAGACGGCCGGCCCGCGCCACGGGATCTCGGCCGCGCTCCTCGCCGCGCTGTGCTGGAAAGAGTCGGGCTTCTACCAGTACGCCTTCAACCCGGAGCCCAGGTGGCGGTTCTTCGTCGACGCGACAACGGGGCACCCGTTCCGCAAGATCACAGAGACGGAGATGACCTCGGAGACGCCGCCTCCGGACTTTCCGGCGCTCTACGGCGACCGCGATCAGGAGTGGGTGCTGCAGCAGGCCTCGATCGGAATCGCTCAGGTCATGGGTGCCGTCGCGCGAGAGCTCGGCTTCCAGGGACGCTCGCTCCTCGAACTGACGAAGGCCGACGTGTGCCTCAACCTCGGGGCGAAGCATCTCGCGAAACAGATCGCGCGGTTCGGGTCCACGGCGGACGGGCTCTCGGCGTACAACGCGGGAAGCCCGACGCCGAAGAACGTCGCGAGCTACGTCGACCCGATCATGCGGGTGGCCGACGCGCAGCGGGGCAAGGAGGGCGTGTGAGCTACACGACCACCGAGAAGCTCAAGCGCCGCCTTCCCGAGACGGCCCTGGCGCAGCTCACGACAGACTCGGGAAACAACCCGAACGACACGATGCTCGAGGAGGTCCTGGCGGAGGTCGACGGCCTCATCGACACGGCCGCGAACACGGGCGGTTACATCACGCCGATCGCCTCCACGAATGCCGCGACGAAGGCGACGCTCGAAAGCCACGAGCTCTCGATCGCGAAGTTCCTCATTCTCGACCGCCGCGGCATGACCGTCCTGGACCCGGCCGCCGAGACGCTCTACAAGGCGGCGCTCTCGTTCCTCGCCGGTATCAGCAAGGCCGACGGCGGGATCGAGCTCGCCGGTGCCCCGAAGAAGGCCACTCCAACGCAGTCGAGCGGAGCGGTCCTCGGCGGATCCGATCGTAGGTTCTTCGGCCGAAGCGGCGGACGGCCTGATCCGATGCAAGGTCTCTGAAATGGCGATCCAGGGTGCCTCGCTGAGGTTCACAGACGGCGGCACGCGCGCGCGCCTTCGCGATCTTCAGCAGCGCTACAACCCGACGGCAGTCCTCTCCGTCATCGGAAGGCGCATCGTGAATACGGAGATCCCGCGCGTCTTCGCCGCCGGCGGCCCTGGCTGGCCCGCACCGCGCCGCGGCGGGGATCCCATGCGAGACCGCGGCCTTCTCGGGAAGTCCTTCGTCTGGCGCCTTGAGGGGACGAAGAAGCTCATCATCGGCTCACCGCATCCCGGGGCCCACACCTTGAACGTGGGCGCCCCTCCGGTACGGATCCTCCCGAAGAAGGGGGACTGGCTGACGATCCCCTTCTCTCCGAACCTCTCGACGGCAGAGCGACTGACCTTCAACCTCCGTCTGTTCCCGAACGTCGTCTTCCTTCCAAAGCGCGGGCGCCTCTACGCCATCTCGCGGTCCGGAAAGGGCGACAAGGGCCGCCTCGTCGCGGTCCTCGTCCGCGGGATCGGCGGGGATGGCGAGCCGCAGATCAAAAAGCGGGAGTTCCTTTCCTGGCGGCTTTACGGGAAGTCGGCGCTCAACGCCGCGGACCGCTACCTCCGAAGGCTCGAAGATTGAGCCGCGTCTCGGATCTCAAGGACTCAATCGTGACGGCGCTGAAGGCGATGCCGGCGCTCGCCGACGTCGACGTCAGGCTCTCGCGATCGGAACGGGCGCCCTTTCTCATGTTCAGCCGGAAGCGCGGCGTCTTCGTCGTCTACAAGCACTGGCAGGCGCAGGAGAACAGCAAGCAATTTGCCGGGCAGCCGAGAAAACGAAACGGATTCGATACCTGGAGCATCGTTGTCATGTCCGAGAGTTACCGCTCGGCCGAGGACGCATTCGGGCGGTCCGGGGGCGCCGACGAGCTCCTCGATGCCGTCCTGGATCTCCGAGGCTTCGACATCGCACCGTCAGGTTTCCGGGGCACTCTCCATCTCGAACCGACCGATGCAGACCTCACCGAGGGCGAGGAAGTCGCGACGGCAGAGGGCGGCGGAACGGTCGGCTACATCGTGAGGTTTACGAGCGAGCCCTATTCGCTCTAAGATAGGCGTCGCAAGGCCAGGTCCGGAACAACGCGCCGAGGTGCCGCTCGGCTCCTGAGAACGAGGTCAGGGAAGGGAGCGGCATCATGGGACAGCTCGTAAGCGGCGCGAACAAGCGGGTGATGGTCGGCCTCGAGGCGACGCCGGGAACCGAGCTCCCGACGCCAGGCGCCAAGGCCATGGAATTCCTGATCGTCTCCGAGACGATCAAGGCCTCGGAGGAGCAGCAGGACTCGATGCTGCTCAGTGCGGACGCCGAACCCCGCGATCCGGCCGCCGGGAAGATCGCGGCCGCCGGCGACATAAAGACCTACATCCAGTCGAAGAGCTTCGGGCTCCTCGCCTTCTGGGCGCTCGGCGGCTACACCCCGCCAGGCGGCTCCGGTCCGAACTACGTCCACACGATCACGCCGGCGGCCACCGAGCGCGCGCTCGACCTCGACGTCGAGATCCCCTTCTCGGGGGGCTCGAAGTACAAGCGCGTCAACAACCTCGTCTGCAACTCCTTCCAGTTCGGCTTCCAGGCCGTCGACTTCGTCGAGGTCACGTT
>JAQTNG010000425.1 GCA_028714015.1 Elusimicrobiota bacterium
AGCCCTTCGGGCCGATGAGAGGATTGGTCACGTCGGAGAGCGCGATCACGCGCACGCCGGAGAGAAGGCGCTTCGAGACCGCCGGCTCGATCCGTACGAGCCGCAAGAGCGCCTCGGCGCCGTCGGGAAGCTCGCGGCCTTCGGCGTCCAGCAGACGGGCGCCCAGGGCCCGGGCCATGCCCGCGCCGCCGTCGCTCGAGGCCGTGCCGCCCATGCCCACGATGATCGTGCGGGCGCCGCGCCGGACCGCGTCGCGGATGAGGTCGCCGGTGCCGCGCGAGGTCGCGGCCAAAGGCCGCCTCTTTGCGGGCGGGACCAAGGCCAGGTCCGAGGCGCGGGCCATCTCGATGACGGCGAGCTTTTTGGCGCCGACCCACAGATAGGCCGCTCGGCGGCGCTCGCCGCGCGGGCCGCGCACGGAGGCCGAGACGACGGCGCCTCCCAACGCGACGCGCAGGGCGTCGATCAGGCCGTCGCCGCCGTCGGAGATCGGGATGGAGACGACCTTCGCGCCCTTAAAAGCGGCGTGGACGCCGCGGGCCATGGCCCTTGCGGCGTCCACGCACGACAACGAACCCTTGAAGGCGTTCGGGGCGACCAGTATCTTCAACCTACGGATACATCCCGCGGATCGACGCGGCCTTGCCGAGGCGGCGCAGGCCGACCATGAAGGCGCCCATGCGCATGTCCACCTTTTCCTTCTTGGACAGGTCGTAGACCTCGGTGAACGCGCCGACGATGATCTCCTGGAGGCGGGCGTTGATGTCCTTTTCGTTCCAGAAGTAGGCCTGCATGTCCTGCACCCACTCGAAGTAGGAGACGGTCACGCCGCCGGCGTTGGCCAGGATGTCGGGAACGACGACGATGCCTCTCTTGAGGAAGATGGCGTCGGCCTCGTTCGTGGTCGGGCCGTTGGCGCCCTCGACGATGAACTTGGCCTTGATCTTCTCCGCGTTCTGCTTCGTGGGGGTGCCTTCCATCGCTGCCGGGATCAGGATGTCGCAGGGCAGATCGAGGAACTTGTCGATGTCGACGTGCTCGGCCTTCGGGTAGTCGACGATCGAATCGTGCGTCTTGCGGTACTCCAGGATGTCGTGCAGGTCGAGGCCCTTCGGGTCGTACAGGCCGCCGCCGACGTCGGAGATGCCGACGACCTTGGTGCCGTGCTCGGCGAAGATGTTCGCGGCGTTGGAGCCGACGTTGCCGAAGCCCTGGACGCAGACGGTCGACTTGCGCAGGTCGAAGCCCTCGCGCTGGGCCAGTTCGCGCGTGACGTAGAACACGCCGCGGCCGGTCGCCTCGTTGCGGCCGAGCGAGCCGCCGATCTCGATGGGCTTGCCGGTGACGACGCCGGGGCAGGAGTAGCCGATCGTCATCGAGTAGGTGTCCATGATCCAGGCCATCACTTCCGCGTTGGTGTTCACGTCGGGAGCGGGGATGTCCTTGTCGGGTCCGATGATGATGGAGATCTCGGCGGTGTAGCGGCGCGTCATGCGCTCGAGCTCGCCGCGGGACATCTTCTTCGGGTCGCAGATGACGCCGCCCTTGGCGCCGCCGTACGGGAGGTTGACGACCGCGCACTTCATCGTCATCCAGAAGGAGAGAGCCTTCACCTCGTCGAGGGACACCGACGGGTGGTAGCGGATGCCGCCTTTGGCCGGGCCGCGGTCCATGTTGTGCTGGATGCGGTAGCCTTCGAAGACCTTCACCGAGCCGTCGTCCATCTTGACGGGCACGGACACCGTGAGGATGCGCTTGCAGTGGCGCAGGCGCTCGAGGGCGAAAGGCTCGAGCTTCATCGCCTTGCCGGCGCGGTCGAGCTGTTCCATGGCCTGATGCCAGGGATTGGCCTCGTGCGCTTCGGCGCGCTCGACGGGCTTCACGACGGGAGACGGCTTGACGGTGATTTTGGTGTCCATGGGCCGATTCTACATAAAAACGTCACCGCGTCAAATGATATCAGCAGGAGGGGTCAGGCTTTCCGATCTTGCATTACTCCCGCCCCGCGAATTCGTGGAGTAATGCAAGATCGGAAAGCCTGACCCCTTTCGACGAAATGATAGAATCGGCCCGCATGAACTGGCGCAACAAGTGGGCGTTCTGGGCGACGGTCGCGGCCGTGCTGGCGCTGATCAGCGTGCCCTCGTTCACCTGGGTGTCCGCGCTCAACGACTACCGCCGCTTCCTGTCGGGCTGGGAGCCCGCCCCGCTCAAAGCCACCGGCACGAGCTACACCCCGCACGGAGGCGGCAGCACCCCCGTCCTGACCTCGGTCGAGTTCCGGCACAAGGCCCCGAAGGCCCGGTCGGTGGAGCTCGTCGGCGATTTCAACGCGTGGAAGCCGGGCCTGCTCAAGATGACCCGCGGCGGCGACGGCGTATGGACGGTCTCGATCCCGGTGCGCGAAGGCCGGCACAAATATCTTTTCCTCGTCGACGGCGAGCCCAAGGTCGACGAGCGCGCGGATACGGCGGACGGCCCCCAGGGACGGCGCGTCTCGGTGAGGACCGTCAAATGAAGTCGTTCGTCCTGCTGGCGTTGCTCGCCGCGAACGCCTCGGCCCAGCAGCTCCCCGGCGCGCTCGTCTGGATTCCGCCCGAGAACTTCCGTCACTGGAGCGGCGTGGACGCGCTCATGCGCGCCCATGACGACGTGAAGCTCACCATCGGCGTGACGCCGGCGATGGCGACGCCGCTGGTGAAGGCCGCGCTGACGCCCTGGATCGAGAAGGGCCGCATCGAGCTCGCCGCGCGCATCGACGGCGATCCCGTGCTGACCGTGTTCACCGGGCATCCCGCCGCTCCGCGGCCCCAGGACGCGCTCGAGCGCGCGGTCGAGGCGCGCGAGCGCCTGCAGAAGCGGCTGGGCCATGCGCCCGCGGGCTTCATCCCGGGCGCGGGCGCCGTGGACGCGGGGGTGGCCGCCGCGCTCGGGGCGACCGGCGCCGGCTGGGTCCTGGCCGGCCCTTACGCCGAGCCCGACGCGCCCTGGGCCGCGGGCGGGCGGGCGGTGATCGTTCCCTCCAACGCGACGAGCTTGTACGACGAGAGCGCCTCGACCTCGTCGGCCTTCCTGGCCGCGGCCGGTGAGCTCGTCCGTCCAGTTCAGGGCTGGGCGACCGTCAGCGACCTCGCCCGCGCGAAATCCGAGGCTCCCGTCGAGCTTTCCTCGGTCGCGGCCTGGCCCGCGTGGGACCTTGAAGCCGCGCGCGTACCCCCCGCCGACGAAGGCGCCAAGGCCGCCTGGGACGCCTACGGCGAGGCGGCGCGGACCC
>JAQTNG010000426.1 GCA_028714015.1 Elusimicrobiota bacterium
CCATCCGCGCGGGCTTCGCCGAGGCGCGGGGCGAATGGATCGCGACGCTCGACGCCGATCTCACCTTCCCGCCCGCCGCGCTCAAGGACATGCTTGCGGCGGGAATCGAGGCGAAGGCCGACCTCGTCTCGGGCTCGCCGTACCTGCGGCCCGGCGACATGGCCGGCGTGTCCTGGGTCCGGGCTTTGCCGAGCCTGATGATCAACGCCCTGTACCGAGGCCTGTTCGGCATGCGCCTGACCGCGTACACGCCGGTCCTGCGCCTGTACCGGTCCTCCTTTATAAGGGACCTCGACATCACCGCGAACGGCTTCGAGATCAACGCCGAGATCGCCGCGCGCGCGATGATCGACAGGCGCGTCGTCGTCGAGGTCCCCGCCCCCCTGCACACCCGCACCGCCGGCGTCTCGAAGCTGCAGCGCGGACGCGAGCTCAAGCGCCACCTCGCCTTGATCTCCCGCCTCCTCGCCGGCCGCTGACCCCGAACCAGTAACCTTTGTGGTCTTGGGCCAAAGGCCCTTTTTTCCCGCCGGCGGAGCGCCCATACTTTTGGCATGAAAATGGATTTCCCCGGCCTAGGCCTCGCCGTTCTGTGCGCTATCCACCCCGGATTGGCGGCGGCCCAGGCGGCGGCGTTCTCGGCCAAAGACCTGGGACGGCTCTTCGACGGCTCGGCGCCTTCCGCCTCCGCCGCCGCCCCGGTGCAGACCCATCAAAGCGACGCGCGCGGCCGCATCGAAGCCGTCCTCGGCGACGAATACGCGATCATCGGTCTCAATCCGGCCGCGCTGGCCTCGGCCACGCCGGAAGAAAAAATAGCGATGCTCCAGACCCTGATCGCCGCCTCGGGCCGCAATACCGGCGGCGGCGACGGCGGCGGCGACCCGAACGCCGGCGGCCGCGAACAGGCCGTGTACAGGATTCTCGGCTCGGCCAAGGACGCGGCGGACTTCGATCGCGTCTATTACCGCGTCGAGCCCCGCGGACTGTGGCAGGCCGCCGATCAGCGCCGGATCAAGGCGATGGTCGCCGCCCAGCGCGCGACCGCCGTCCCCGGAGATTGGGAAGGCTTCGGCCGCTACATCGACACCGTCGCCGGCACCGAGAGCTCGGGCAAGAACCGGGTTCAATTCCTGATCGACGGCGACGGCGCGATCGCCCCGATCACGGCCGCGATCGAGAGCGCCGCGCGTTCGGTCCACCTCGAGGTGTTCCAGTTCCAGCCCGACGCGTTCGGCCAGGGCGTCGCCGATCTTCTCAGCGCGAAGGCCGCCGCGGGCGTCAAGGTGCGTCTGATGGTGGATCAATACGGCACCGAGCCCGATCCGGACATCGCCGCGAAGGTCGAAGCGATCTTCGACGGCATGCGCAAGGCCGGCGTGCAGATCATCATACCGAAGGGAACTTTATTGAACACGCACCTCGACCACCGCAAGGTCCTCGTCGTCGACGGCGAGGTCGCCTTCACGGGCGGCATGAACGTCGGCCAGAGCTATCAGAAGGACTGGCACGACCAGCAGACCATGATCATCGGCCCGGCCGTCACCAAGCTGCAGGAGGCCTTCGTCGGCCAGTGGCGGGCCGCGGGCGGAACATTCGACGCCGGCGAGAATCTCTATCCTCCCCAGGCCGAGGTCGCGGGCGGCTCCGAGACGCGCGTGGTCAGCCACGCGGGCGGCAAGGACCGCAACATCAAGGCGGGCTACCTGCGCGCCTTCCTGACCGCCGAGCGCGAGGTCCGCATCGCCAACCCCTACTTCGTGGACTCCGACGTGGTCGCGGTCCTGTGCGGCCTGGCCAAGCGCGGCGTGAAGGTGCAGGTCGTCGTCCCCGAGGACAACGACGTGGCGATCGTCCAGCGCGGCTCGCGCGCCTTCTACCCCGACCTGCTCGCGGCCGGCGTCGAGATCTACGAGTACCAGGGCCGCATGGCGCACCAGAAGGTCGCGGTCATCGACGGCTTCGGGGTCACGGCAGGCTCGTCGAACATGGACTCGCGCAGCTTCGTCAACAACGACGAGCTCAACATCATCATGGCCGACCGCGAGCTCGCCGCCTACGTCAACAAGCACCTGTTCGACGAGGACCTCAAACACAGCACGCGGATTACGAGCTACAGCCCGACCCTGCGCGAGCGTCTCGACCGCGTCCTCCTCGAAGAGCAGCTCTGAATAAACTCCGCGAGATGGGCCATCTCCGGCCGGGCCGGTAGGTCTAAAGACTCTTACCGCGGCCCGCGCCTCCCCTTACAATGAGAGGGATGCTCCGCGTCTTGGCGATTCTCCTTTTCCCCACGGCCTCCCACGCCCAGATCCGGGTGATTCCGGAATTAAGCCTCGGCGCCGCTTCCCCGTTGCCGTCGGCGCCGTCGCTCGGCAATATCTCGTTGCCGTTGATGTCATTGCCTTCCCCGTCCGCATTAAGCGTTCTCGCTCCCGCCCCCTCCGCCGTTCCCCGCCCGGCGGCCGCCGTTCCCGCTGCCCTAGCCGCCGTCCGAACCCCCGCTCCCTCCTCCGCTGAAAAGCCCGTCGAGGAGCAGAAGAACGCGTCCAACGCGATGTTCGACGGCACGCTGAGCGCGAAACCGGAAAGCCGGTCCTGGTCGCTGCCCGACGGCGGGCCGCTGCTGGGCCGCGCTCTGCGTCCGCAGGGCTATGTCTTCGGCGGGCGCCGCTACATCGATTTGATGAACCCGGCGGCCGTGCGTCTGCGGGGCGCAGACGGCAAGCCCCGCGACTTCCTCTGGGTGCGCGCCGTGCGCTCGGGCTACGGCACGAAGGTCGGCCCCATCGGCGAGGTCGCCACGAGCGATTACTTCTCGGACACCTTGCTCTTCGAGCTGCGCCCGGGCCGCGCGCCGAAGTTCATCGAACGCGCTTTGGAGTCGACGCCCGGTCGCCTGCTCGAGGACCCGCGGCTCTCCCGCCTGAAGATTCGCGGGCGCGACGAGCGCGGCCGGTTCAAAACCGAGGAGCGGCTCTATCTCGGCGTCACCGACTACTCCGCCCACGCCCCGATGGCGGAGAAGAGCGCGCGCAACGCTTTCATCCCGATCGACGTCGACGAACGCGGCGTGCCGCGCGTCGGGCGGGACGAGACCGGCGCGCCGAAGCTCGTCGAGCTGAGCCCGGAGCCGGTCCGCAGCCCGGACGGCTCTTTTTCGATCGTCGACGCCAAGAACGGCGTCCTCGCCTCGGACCACGCGGGGCGCGCGCGCATGCTGTCCCGCCACCGCTACGCGGCGCGGGACCCGCGCCTGCCCGAG
>JAQTNG010000427.1 GCA_028714015.1 Elusimicrobiota bacterium
AGTCCGGAAGCGAACACCACGCCGCCTATCCCCGCCAGTTTCAGAAACTCCCGCCGGTCGATCCGCGCCTTCATATGCTTCTCCCTTCCTCCGGAATCCGGGTCAGGAATCATGACGGCAATATCGATGCGTTTCGCGGGATTTCGTTTCGGAATGCGGACCGGCCCGGGTCAGCGTCCTTTCAGAAGCTCCATCAGGCGGGCCGGGTCCAGCGGCTTGACCAGGAAGGCGAGCGGCTTGAGCTCCTGGGCCGCCCTTATCGTCTCCTCGTCGTCGTAACCGGTCATGAAAATGACCGGGATTCCCAGGCGGCCGATGATCTCCCGGGCGGCCCCCAGCCCGTCGATCGCACCGTGGATGGTGATGTCCATGAGGACAACATCGGGCTTCTCCGCCTCCGCCACCCGAATGGCGTCCTCGCCGCTCGTCACCATGTCCACCACCTGGCACCCCCACCGCGGAATCGCCTCGGCAAGAGCCATCGCGTTGATGACCTCATCCTCGACGATAAGCACCCTGCCGGCCATGGCTACATCCTTTCCATGTGGGCGAAGCCGTCGAACGCGAACACGAATTCCGTCACCGGATCGTGCCGGATCTCCATCGTCCCGCGAAGCTGGCGCACCGCCAGGTTGTAGACCAGTTTCAGCCCGAGCGACTTGATTCGGGCCAGATCGAGACCGGGCGGCAACCCCGGCCCGTCGTCCCGATACCGGAGTTCCGTCGTTTGACCCCGTCGCCGCAGCGACAGGTAGATGGCCCCGGCCTTCCGGTCCGGGAAGGCGTGTTTCAGCGAGTTCGACACCAGTTCGTTGATGATCAGGCCGCACGGCAGCGCCGCGTCGATGGAGACGAGAATATCCTCGACATCAAGGTTCCTCCGGATCGGTCCGCCGGCTCCCCGCTGGGCTCGGAAGATCGTCTTGATCAGGTCTTCCACATAGTCCTTCATGTTGAGCGAGGAAAAGTTGCCGGATCGGTAGAGAGTCTCATGCACGAGCGCCATGGCCCGGATCCGGTCCTGGGTGTCCGCGAGAGCGTCGAGCAACTTCTTGTCCGCCGACGCCGAGCCCTGCAGGCTGATAAGGCCCCCGATGACCTGCATGTTGTTCTTCGTCCGGTGGGCCAGCTCCTTGAGCAGGATCTCCTTTTCCGCCAGCGAGGCCCTCAGGGCCTCCTCCGCGTTGGCCTTCGCGAGGGCCACGGCCAGATAATCGGCAAGCCTCTCCCACGCCTCTATGATCGCGGGGGAGAACAGGCCCTTCCGCCGGCCGTTCAACTGGAGAAGCCCCAGCCGCTCGTCGCCCACGCGCAAGGCGATCAGGGCGACCGACTCATGTCCTTCCCCGTTACACCGGTCGCGCATCCGGTCCAGGCGATCCGCGGCGGTCGTCGCGGACAGCAGTTCGGTCGTCGAGTTGGTCCAGAAGCTGCCGCGCGCCGTGAAAAACAGCTTCGACGCATCGTATCGCCCGCAGATGACGTTGCCGCACATGCAATCCAGGAGCGGATTCCCGACGCCGTCCTTGACGGCGATCCCGGCGTCGTCCCGCATGCCGAGCCTGTTCTCCGCCAGAACGAACTCCTGCGGGAACCCGCGCGATGCGTAGTACGGGTAGTCGCACCCGTCCCGCAGCCGGACGCCCACCGCTTCGCACCCCGATATCTCCTGGAAGAAGCGGGTTACGCCGTCGATCAACACGGCGGTATCCGGGCTCGTGTTCACGATCCGCAGCAGCTCGATGGTCACGTCCCGTTCCCGCTCGGCCTGGCGCTCGTCGGTCACGTCCCGGAACACCAGCACAACCCCGAGGACGCCGCCGCCCTTCCCGCGGATCGGCGCGGCGCTGTCGGCGATGGCGAACCGCCTGCCGTCCCGGGACACGAGCACCGTGTGGTTTGCAAGCCCGACCACCGCCCCCGACTCGAGGGCCTTCCGCACCGGATCCTCGGCGGGCTCTCCGGTCTTCTCGTTTTCGATCCGGAAAACGTCGCCCAGCGGCCTGCCGCACGCCTCACCCTGGGACCAGCCGGTGAGCCCTTCGGCCACCCGGTTGATCATGATCACGCGGCTCTCCGTGTCGGCGGCGATGACGGCATCGCCGATGCTGTGAAGGGTGACGGCGAGGTTCTCCCGCTCGCGGGCCAGCTCCTCCTCGGCGCTCTTCATCTCCTCGACCAGGCGGGCGTTCTCGAGCGAGATCGCGGCCTGCGCGGCGAGCAGCTCGGTCGTCTGGATGCCGGCGGGCGTGAACATCGCGGGCGCCAGACGGTTCTCCAGGTAGAGCGCACCGATGAGCCGCGCCTGCTTGACGACGGGCAGGCAAAGCACCGACCGGAGCCCGAGCGCGCGAACCTGGGGGTTGTCCTGGAACTCACCCTCCCGGCTGGCGTCGGCGAGGACCACCCGCTGCGCGGTCCGGAGCACGTACCGCACCAGGGCGGCGCAGATTCCGGGCACGGCCTCGAGCCGTTGGTTGACGGTCCGGACCGTCCCGTCGCCGCCGGCGTGGCTTTCCGCACGCACCCGGAGGTGGTCGCCTTCGGCGACGAGCATGTAGCCGTGCTGCGCGCCCGAGCTCTCGATCACCGTCTGCATGATCCGGCGGAGCAGCGCCTCCTGCTCGATCTCCGCGGAGATCGCCAGCGCCGAGCGCATGAGGTAACCGACGTCGAGCTGGGGAAGGGCGTACGACGGGGCCCCCGTCGCTTCGACCTCCGCCGCCGGAGGCGCAGCCTCCGCCTCGAAGTATTCCGGATGGCGATCGTAAAGGCGCTGCTCCTTGCGCTCCGCCCGGCAGCGTCGGTAAAGGCGCGCCGCCTCGATGAGAAACGGGCGGGCCGGGCCCCTCCCGTTCGCAAGCTGCATCTCGCCGAGGCATTCGTTCAGGTGCCCCTCGAGGAAGATGTAGCGGTGGCGATGCGCGCTCTCGATGGCGTCGAGGTAGAGACCGCGGGCGCGCTCGAATCGGCCGCATACGCGCTCGCGCTCGGCGTGGAGGAAGGCGAGGTACGGCTTGAGGAGCGGTCCGAGGCCGGCCCACGTCTCGACTTCGGCGACGAGCGGCGCGATCTCCGCCCGCACGGACTCCGTGTCGGCGCCGTCCGTCCCCGCGCGGCGCTCATGGAGCTTGAGCGCATTGAGGGCCTGGAAAACGTACCACTGGCGCTTGAGCACGTTGTCCGTGAGCCCGGCAAGGCAGCGCCGGACCCCGGCGAGAGCGTCGGCCGCCTTCTCGTGCTCGTCGAAATAGTAG
>JAQTNG010000428.1 GCA_028714015.1 Elusimicrobiota bacterium
CGGGGTGAGCCGCGCTCTGGAGCGCGTTCTGGCCCCCGCCGGCGCGCTGTCGCGCCGCCTGCCGAATTCGCTCGTCATGCTCGCGACGGCGGCGGCGACCTTCGGCGCCGATCACGCGGCGCGCCTGCTTCTTCCCGCGGTTTTCGGCTTCGCGCCGGCCGCGGGCCTCTGGGTCCTGGCGGGCCTGGGCGGCGTCCTGATCCCGGCCCTCGTCGTCGCGCGGATCGCCCTGGCCCGCAAGGCCGACCCGGCCTTGTCGCCTCTGACCCGCTACGCCGACGGCCTCCTGGGCGTGCTCGCCGGCGCCGCCGCCGCGACGGCGCTCGGCTTGGCGGGGCTCGACCTTCCCGCCGCTCTCATGGGCGCCCCGGTCAAAGGAGCGGCCCTCGTCAGCCTGGCGCCGCTGCTGGGATTATTCTCCTTCATGGCCGCGCTTCCCGTCGTCTACGGCGCGGGGCATACGGCCTGGGGCCTGCGCAATAAGACCGAGACCGCGCCGGAATTCCCGGTCCATCTCCCGTTCAGCTTCATGCTCCTGTCCATGCTCGTCGAACCGATGATGCGATTCATCTCCTTGAGCGGGATCTCGTCCTCCTATCTCGCTTTTCCCCTGCTGTTCGCGGCCATCGCCGCCTATCGCCTCAGCATCAGGTTCCTGACGCGCATGACCGCGAAGGCGTCCTCCGGCGCGCCCGCCGCTTTCTCCGTCCGCGAGCTCGTGGCGAGATGGCGCCTCGACCGGATTCCGGGGGCGGCCACCACGCCCGAACGGGAGATCCGCCGCGCCCGTATCCAGGCGGCGCTGTGGGGCGGGGCCTTGATCCTGGGCAGCCTCGGCCTCCTGGCCCTGCATCATCTCTCCGCGGCCGCCGCGCTGGCGAAGGCCGGGGCCGCGATCCCGGGGGCGCTGATGGGCATGACGCCGATGATCCTCTTCTCGGGCTTCGCCGCGGCCTTCTTCATGCGCGTCAAGCGCGTCGCCTCGGGCCCCTATGTCGAAACGGTGCGCGAGCTCTCGGCTCGCGCGGGCCTGCCGATGCCGCGCGTCTATGCGGGGGAGAGCACCGGCGATCCGAACGCCTTCGCCGCGGGAGGCGTTCAGCGCCTCTCCGTGGTGGCGGTCAAGGGCTTCATCACCCGCCTCATGACCGTGCGGGAAATGCGCGGCGTCCTGGCCCACGAGCTGAGCCATGTGAAGTACCGCCACGTGCTCGCCCTGTTCGCCGCCATCGCGTGCCTCCAGATCTTATCGGGCGGCGCGGCCACGCTCCTGCAGATGGCGCTGGGCTATTGGGCGCCGCTTCTCTGGATGATCGGGGTCATGGGACTGACGCGCGCCAACGAGCGCATGGCGGACGCCGGCGCGGCCAAGCTCACGGGCGACCCCCGCGGACTGGCCACGGGCCTGCGCAAGTTCGCGCTGCTGGGCATGGAGGAGGCCGAGATGCCGCACCGCGAGGGAAGCTGGCTGCACCGGCTCCTGATCTCCCATCCCGACCCTCTGGAGCGCGTCCAAACCCTGGGCCGGATGATCGAGAAGCCCTGATCGCGCGGCAATACGGTCACAGCCCCTGGACAAGTTATATCCGGCCTGATACACTTCGAGGGTCATGGTCATACCCGAGCGGGACGTCCAGGTCGTTCGCAAGAAGCGCACGATCCTGCTGTTGGCCGGCGGCGCCGCTTCCTTGATTCTGCCCCTCGTCGGCATCATATATATCCGGATGAGCGAGGCGAAAACCGCCCGCCCCCCCGACAGCTCGGTCATGTTCGACCGGCGCGAGAACGGGGAGACGAAGGTCAGCGTGTCGCAGACCGTCACGATCGTCAATCCGTCGGCCTCGGCGGGTCCGGGCGCCTCGTCTTTGCCCGTCGCCGGCGGCCCGACGATGACCCCCGCTCCCGGCGGCTCCTCCCTGGATTTCGTCAAAGGCGGCGCGAACAACGCCTATTTCCAGGACAAGCAGGCCGCGGCGCCCGCGGCCTCGACCCAGGCCGCCCCCGTCGCGCCCGCCGCCGCTCCCGAGCCGGCGCCCGCGCCCAAGACCGTCGCCAAGAAGGGCGGCAAAAAGGCGTTCAACATGCCCAAGCTCCAGGGCACCAAGAGCTTCAGCTCCTTCAAAGGAGCCTCTCCGAAGCCGACCGGCGGCCAGGGCATGACCGGCGTCGCCGATCCCCAGGCCGGCAAGGGCGGCGGCGACATGGCCGACATGCTCAAGAACGTGCCCGGCGGGGCGAATAACCCCGAAGTCCAGAAGTACCTCAAGAGCCAGGGCAAATAAAGCCCCGTGCGCCCCTTCCTTCTCGGCATCGCGGTCTTTTGCCTTTCGCTTCCCGCCCTGCTGATCCGCGGCGCGCGCGCGCCGATCGAGGCCATCGGATTCTGGCGCCTGATCCTCGCCTGCGCCGTCCTCGCGCCGTGGGCCTGGAGACGCCGCAAGGCCTGGCGCGCGTCCGCGCCCGCGCTCGGCTCCATCGCTCTCGCCGGGACCTTGTTCTTCCTCCATCTGTGGACGTTCACCTGGGCGGTCTCGCACACGACCGTGGCCAATCTCATGCTCGCGTTCTCGACGCATCCGGTGTGGACGGGCCTCGGGGCCTGGCTGCTGTTTAAGGAACCCCTCGGACGCCGCGAGCTGACGGCCCTCGTCCTCGCGGGAGCGGGCGTCGCGATCCTGTTCGGCGGCTCGATGAGCCTCGGCGGCGCGGGGCTCGCGGGAGACCTGTCGGCCCTGCTGTCGGCCCTGTTCTTCTCCGGGTGGGTGCTCGCCGGCCGCCGCGTCCGGCGCGGCCTCGACACGGTCAGCTTTCTCTTCGTCGCCTACGCGACCGCGGCGCTTCTGTTCTTCGCGGCGGGCACGGCACGGGGCGGCGCCTGGACGGGCTACCCCTTGTCCACCTGGGCGGCGCTGGCGACCCTCGCCTTCGCCGTGAGCCTCGGCGGGCACGGCCTGTTCACCTATCTGCTCAACAAGTACGACGTGCTCGTTCTCAGCTGCGCCAAGCTCGTCGAGCCCGTCCTCGCCGCCGCCGGCGCCGCCTGGCTGTACCGCGAGCCGCTGTCCGCGCGCCTCGGGGCCGCCTTCGTCCTGATCGCGGCCGGCGTCCTGGTCCTGATGCGCCCGCGGTCGCGCGCGTCGCTGACCGCTTCCTGAGCGGAGCGCCCGCGCTACCGCACGCCCGCCAGTATGCGGTCGAGCGCGGGGATGTGCTCCCGCGCCTGCGGCAGCAGCCTCG
>JAQTNG010000429.1 GCA_028714015.1 Elusimicrobiota bacterium
AGGCCTCGATTTCGCCTATTTCCTCTCCTCCGGCTCCGAGGCCGTCGAGGCCGCGCTCAAGCTCGCCCGCCAGCACTGGGTCGAGTCCGGCAAGCCGGGCAAGCACAAGATCATCGCGCGCACGCCCGGCTATCACGGCAACACCTTGCTGGCCCTCTCCGCCTCCGCGCGCGGCGCGTACAAGAAAATGTTCGCGCCGTGGCTCGTGCCGGTGACCATGATCCCCGCGCCGTATCCCTACCGCTGCGCGCCGGACTCGCCCGCGATGACGGCCGAAGCCCTCGAGGCCGCGATCATCACGGAGGGCGCCGACACGGTCGCCGCCTTCATCGCCGAGCCGGTCGGAGGCTCCTCCACCGGCGGTTCGGTGCCGCCGAAGGGCTATTTCAAACGCGTCCGGGAGATCTGCGACAAGCATTCCGTCCTGTTCATCGCCGACGAGGTTTTGACCGGCGCGGGCCGCACCGGCAAATGGGCGGCCATGGAACACTTCGGCGTGACGCCCGACATCATGACGATGGGCAAGGGCCTCTCCGGCGGCTATGTCCCCTTGTCCGCCGTGCTCGCCTCGCGCAAGGTCATCGATCCGATCGCCGAGGGCTCCGGCGCCTTCAAGCACGCCCAGACTTTCTCCCACTCGCCGGCGATCTGCGCCGCCGGCTTGGCCGCGGTGCGCCACATCAAGAAGAACGGGCTCGTCGCGCGCTGCGATTCGATGGGCGGCGTGCTCCACCGCAAGCTCGCCGCGCTCCTCGACCTGCCGACCGTCGGAGACGTCCGCGGCCTCGGCCTGCTGGCGGGGATCGAATTCGTCGCCGACAAGAAGACCAAGGCGCCCTTTCCCCGCTCCCTCAAGTACGCGGAGACCTTCGTCGCCGCCGCCCAGGACGCCGGCCTGATCGTCTGGCCCAACACCGGCCACGCCGACGGCGAGAACGGAGACCTCGTCATGGTCGCCCCCTCTTTCATCGTGACCGAAGCGGAGATCGACGAGATCGTCGTCCGCTTCAAGACCGCGCTCGAACGCACACTGGAGAAACTTCATGTCCACCCCTAGCGCCGCTCCGTTCAAGATCACCTACTCGTCCGCCAACGCGGACCTCACGCAGTTCCACAAGGACTTCGACGCGGCGCTGAAGCTGATGCGCTCCAAGGCCGGCAAGCAGCACCCTCTCTGGATCGACTACAAGGCCGTCGAATCCGCCTCCGAGCCCCTGCCCGACTACTCGCCCATCGACGGCTCGCTGCTCAATAAGTTCGCCGCCGCGACCGCCGAGCACGTCGACCTGGCCTGCCGCTCGGCCAAGAAGGCGCAGAAGGCCTGGGGCGCGCTCCCCTGGCAGGAGCGGGTCAAGATCATGCGCAAGGCCGCCGCGCTCATCCGCGAGCGCAAGTACGAGATCGGAGCGGTGATGAGCCTCGAGGTCGGCAAGAGCCGCATGGAGGCCATGGGCGACGCCGAGGAGTCGGCCGACCTCATCGAGTACTACGCCAAGAACATCGAGGACAACAACGGCTACGTCGTGCCGCTGGGCAAGCTCTCCCCCAACGAGAACACCCGCTCGGTCCTGCGCCCTTTCGGGGTTTTCGTGTGCATCGCGCCGTTCAACTTCCCGATGGCGCTGTCGACGGGCATGTCCGCGGCGGCCCTGCTGACCGGCAACACGGTGGTCTACAAGCCCGCGCAGGACACCCCCTGGACCGGCCTGATGCTCTACGAGGTGTACCGCGACGCGGGCGTGCCCGTCGGGGCCTTCCACTTCATCACCGGCAAGGGCTCCGTCATCGGCGACACCTTCTGGAAGCACCCGTGCGTGGACGGCATCGTCTTCACCGGCTCCAAGGAGATCGGCATGAAGATGGTCAAGGAGTTCTCCACCGCCTACCCGAAGCCGGCTCTGATGGAGCTCGGCGGCAAGAACCCGACCTACGTCTCGGAGACCGCGGACCTCGACATGGCCGCGGAAGGCGTGATGAAGTCCGCCTTCGGCCTTCAGGGGCAGAAGTGCTCGGCCTGCTCGCGCGTGTACGTCCACGAGAAGGTCTACGACGCCTACGTCGCCAAGCTCGTCGAGAAGACGAAGGCCATCAAGTGCGGCGACCCGACCGAGAAGGACGTCTTCTTCGGCCCGGTCGTCAACGCCAGGGCCGCGAAGACCTTCGAGGACGCCGTCGTTTCGGCCAAGAAAGGCGGCAAGGTCCTCGTCGGCGGAGAGCGCATGAAGGGCGGGATCTACGACAAGGGCCACTTCTGCGACCCGACCATCGTGGAGCTCCCGCTCGACCATGAGATCTTCATGCGCGAGCTGTTCGTCCCCATCCTCGCCCTGGGCAAGGTCAAGAGCCTCGACCAGGCCATCGCGGAAGGCAACCGGGCCGAGTACGGCCTGACCGCCGGGATCTTCACAGGCAAGAAGGAAGAGATCCAGAAGTTCTTCGACGAGATCGAATCCGGCGTCTGCTACGCCAACCGCCGCACGGGTGCGACCACCGGCGCGTGGCCCGGCGTGCAGTCCTTCTGCGGCTGGAAGGGCTCGGGCTCGACCGGCAAGGGCGGCTGCGGCCCCTACTACGTCACGCAGTTCATGCGCGAGCAGTCGCGCACCATCATGGAGTAATGAGATGCCCACTAAAATCGCGCCGGTGAAAGCGGACTACCCTCGAATCGTCGTTGCTCCTCCCGGCCCCAAGGCGAAGGCCGTGATCGCCAAGGACAAGGAGTACTCCTCCCCGTCCTATATAAAGGAGTACCCGCTCGTGATCGCCGGCGGCAAGGGCGCGATGGTCGAAGACGTCGACGGCAACCGCTACATCGACTGGATGGCGGGCATCGCCGTCAATTCGACGGGCTACCAGCACCCCGTCGTCACGAAAGCCGTGGTCGAAGCGGCCGGAAAGTTCCTCCACATCTGCGGCACCGACTTCTACTACGAGGGCTTCTCCGATCTGTGCGAGGCGCTCGCGAAGTCCGCCCCCGGCGGCGGCAAGTGGCGCACCTTCCTGTCGAACTCCGGCACCGAGGCCATCGAGGGCGCGGTCAAGCTCGCGCGCCATCACACCCACCGCCACGCCCTGGTGTCGTTCCACAGCTCTTTCCACGGCCGCTCCTACGCCGGGATGTCGCTGTCCTCGTCGAAGGTGAAGTACCGAAAGGGCTTCGGGCCGATGCTGCCCGAGATCTATCACCTGCCGTTCCACAATCCGTACCGCAACACGCTCGAGGATTGCGTGAAC
>JAQTNG010000430.1 GCA_028714015.1 Elusimicrobiota bacterium
GGAACGGCCGTCAGCCGACCGGGCATCGTAAGGCGGTGAATTTCCCGGACCACGAATTCGTAGTGGCGGAAAAACTCCGCGTAGTCCTTCGAGTTGGATAGGTCGCGCTCGCTAGAGCCGTAGATGTAGAGCCCGGCGAAGGGCGGCGAGTAGACCGAGAGCTGCAGGCTCCCCGCTGGCAGGGTCGGCATGACTTCCATGCAGTCGCCCTGATACAGCGCGTACGGGTCGGTCACTTCCTGCTCGGCTATAGCCACGCGGGCACCTGGACCTTTCGGTTGTAGTCAACGTGACCAGCGATCGCGAGTGCATCGTTCATATAGCCCACCAGTGCCGTGAACATGGTATCGGCTTGGGCCGACTTCCGCTGCAGGTTATGCATGACCCGACTCCCGCTTTCCGTGGTCACGATGTCCACGGTCACGGGCTTGGTCTGGCCGAAGCGCCAGCACCGGCGCACCGCTTGGTAATACTGCTCGTAGGAGTGCGATGGGAACACGGTCATGTGCGCGCAATGCTGCCAGTTGAGGCCAAAGGCGCCGATCTTCGGCTTGATGACGAGGGCCCGAATCTGGCCATGCGCAAAGCCCATGAACGCCGCCTCTTTGGCTTCAACGGTGTCGGATCCACTCACCTGTACCGCATCGGGGATAAGCTTCGCCAGCAGGTCGCCTTCGGCGTTGAGATGGCACCACGCGACCGCCGGTTCCGTCGTGCGATTGATGAGCGATGCCACTTTCTCGCACCGCTCGCGCAACGTGCGTCGCTGCTCTTGCCGCTCCTCGTAGAGCCCGACGGCGGGCAACTCGAACAGCATCCCTTCGGCGAGCGAGCGCGCCTGGACCAAGTGCTCCTGCTCGATGAGCGGCGGGAGCGCAAAGCGGGCATCGTCGAATCCAAGGTCGGAGGGCCGACGCAGCGCCCGGGCCCACGAGCAGACCCACCGCCAGAAATGCTGCTCCGCGTGGCCCTTGAACCGCCACTGTCCGCCAGCCCATAGGCGATTCGGACGGCTCGTGTTCTGGTCGTTCTTGAAGAACCGATTCAGCATATCCATGTAGCCGAGCTGGCCCAACGCCTCACTGCTCGTCCCAAGCTCGATGTAGTCATTCGGCGCCGCCGTCGCGGTGGCGAGCAACCGGTATTGCTGCTTGCGCATGAAGTCGGTCACGACGGCCCGGTGCTTGCCCGCGAAGGATTTGATCGCGCTTGATTCGTCACAGACGGTCCCGGCGAAGTCCGCGGGGCTGAAGTGGTGCAGCCGCTCATAGTTGGTCACGTTGATGCCCGCGTGCGCCGTACCGTCGTTGGAGCGCCGTACTTCAATACCGAACTTGGCGCCTTCCTCGATCGTCTGGGCTGACACCGCGAGTGGCGTCACGATGAGGACGGGACGGTTGGTGTGCCGCCGGACGTTCTCCGCCCACACCAACTGCATCGGCGTCTTGCCAAGACCGCAGTCAGCGAAGATGGCTGCCTTGCCCTTGCGCACGGCCCACATCACAAGCGCCCGCTGGAAGTCGAACAGGAAGTCGGGTACGTAGGACGGCTCGAACCCGTCAAACGTCCCGAGTTGCGACTTCGCGTCGAGAAACGCCAGGTACTCATCGCGCGGCCCGAGGAATCCCACGCCGGAAGGAATCGGCGTATCCACCGCCGGCGGCACCTGCAGCATCCCAAGCGCGCTCATCGGCCCTCCAAGGGGACGGCGTTGGTCGTGATGCTCGCGCCCCAGATATCGCGGGCATAGGCTTCGGCCTCTTCGGGGCCGTCGGCCACGACTTCAAGATCGAGCCGCTCGCCATCCGGCCAGGCGACGGCGACGGACCAGTTCGGGACACCGAGCGCGCGCGAGAGCTTGATCGTCACTGGCTTTCCGCCTTTCCGAGCAACTCAGACAACGCTTTTGGCTCTCCGCCACGCGCCACCGCTAGTCTGGACTCCGTTAGGATCTTTCCGGTACGGGATGAAGGCTAAGACGAAAACGAAAGGTTGGGTTTCGGTTGCCCGCTCGGTTGAGCCGCGGTTGAACCGTTGTTGCCCCTAGCCTGAGCCGAGGCGCGACCCTTGATGCCCTGCATCATCCGGTAGCCCGCCTGCTTGTCACGCTCGAACTCCAACCGCGGATTCGCTAGCGTCCCGTTCGCTTGAAGCGGGAAATGCGGCGCGAGGTCCGACCACAGCATCTTGAACTTGGAAGCCGACACGCCGAGCTGCCGCGCCAGCCGCTTCGGGTCGTTCGGGAGCGGGCCGTCTACCCACTGGTGGCACAGGAGCCGCTCGTAGGCGCCTTGCGCTTCGAGCGAGAGGTGCGCCGTGCCTACGAGCCAGTCCTGGGCGTACTGCTGAAAGGCTGGAGGTTTGTTCATGCCGCGTGCCTAGCGACCATCCCAAGGTCAAGCGAGAGGAGCCGCTGCGCCGATCTTGCTGAGAACGGCCGTTCGGAATGGTGGCACCGCGAACAGAGGAGCACCAAGTTCCAATCGCTATCCGGACCTCCCCACGCCCGCGGGACCAGGTGATGAATGTCCAAGTCCTGCGGCGAAGCGCACCACGCGCAACCGGCGCCGTCCCTGGCCGTTAGACGCTTCCGGATGCGCGCCTTGCGTGAGTCCTTGGCTTTCCAGCTTGAGTAATCGAGCCGCTTTGGCCGGTGGTATCCGAGCGAAACTAGCCAGTCCCCGAGGGGCTCTCGGTAGCTACGAACGGCTTCGCGGACACGACGAATATCGTCGGCTAGGATCCGCGAGCGGATATCGGCCTGTTCCCATACGGCCAATTCAGCGAAGCTCAGTGGGATTCTAGGCATCGCAACCAGTCCCATAAGCGAGTCCCCCCACGTCCTCGGTGGCTTACCCTGCACACGGCCCCGGGGATACCGGGCGGAGCAGGCACCGACAACGCAGGGGGACGGTCCAGCCTAGGTCACGTCCGCAGGTAAGCGCCGCGGCGGGGTCCAACTTACACGTTCCGCTTCATCGCGCAAGCCCGGAGGGCGCACGGGGCGCCCCTCACCGCGTTGCGCCGCTGCTCGCGCTCGAATCGTTCGACGTGCCGTGCCATCCACGGCGTGTGCGGAAACGGGTAGCTCTGGTAGAACGCTACGCGCCCTTGGATGACGAGGTGGCAGACCTGGCAGAGCGCAGCGAGGTTCCAGAGCCGCACGTTTGCCTTGTTGCCGTCGAGGTGGTGGACCGTGAGGACGCGCTGCTTC
>JAQTNG010000431.1 GCA_028714015.1 Elusimicrobiota bacterium
TCAGGCTCGGCCGGCAGGGTGGTATTACGGACATCGGCGCTCAAGAAACCTATGAAATACCCGCGAAAATGCCTATAGAGGGAAGGTCAGGAAGTCGAGACGCCTTCAATGAGCTTCACCCGCCCGAACAGCGGGTTGGAATCAAGAGTGCGCTATAATGCGGCGATGGCCGCCCCGACGAAAATAAATCAGCTTTGGCCCGCGCTCCTCGCCCCGCTGCTGTTCGGCCTCGGCACGGCCGCCGCGAAGGGGCTTCTCGCCGATCTGTCGCCGGTCCTGCTGGCGGGGCTCCTTTATCTGGGATCGGGCCTGGGCCTCGGCCTGGTCTGGCTCCTGCGCGGCCGCGGAGGCCGCACGGAAGGCGCGCTGGGGCGGGCCGACCTCCCGTGGCTCGCGGGGGCCATTCTGTGCGGCGGCGTGGCGGGGCCCGTCCTCATGATGTCGGGGCTCGCGCGCACCTCGTCGTCGGCGGCTTCGCTCCTGTTGAACCTCGAGATGTCCTTCACCGCGATCATAGCCTGGACCCTGTTCGGGGAGCGCGCCACCGCGCGGCTCGGCGGCGGCCTGGCTCTGGCGCTCGCCGGCGCGGCCGTGCTGTCCTGGCCCGAGCCCGGGGGCTGGGCGCAGACGCGCTGGCAGGGAAGCCTGCTCATCGCCGCGGCCTGCCTCGCCTGGGGCCTCGACAACAACCTATCCCAAAGGATATCGGGCAAAGATCCCGTTTCCATCGCCGCCATCAAAGGCCTCGCCGCGGGAATCGTCAACTGCGCCTTCGCCTTCGCCGGGGGAGCGCTCGTTCCGGGGCCGCTTCTCCTCGGGAAAGCGGGGCTGCTGGGATTCCTGAGCTACGGCGTGAGCCTCGTCTGCTTCATCCTCTCCCTTCGCCGCATCGGCAGCGCGCGCACCGGCCTTTTTTTCGGCCTGGCCCCGTTCTTCGGCGCCGCGGCGGGCATCCTCTTCCTGCGCGAGCCCGTGACGCCGCAGCTCCTGCTCGGCGCCGCCTTCATGGCCGCGGGGGCGGGGCTCGCCCTCAGCGCGCCGTCCGAGTGAAATTGTTGTAGAATTCCAGCCGTGAATCGCCGAGGCCCGAAGACCGCCGCGTTCGCAGCCATCGCAGGGATCGCCATCGGCGGCTGGTTCACCATTCGTTCCGTGACCGCGACGCGCGCCCGCCACGAGAGCGAGTGCCGGGCCCTGACCAAGGCCCTCGACAAGACCGTCCGTTCGCGGTCCCCCCGCGTCTTCGAGGGCATCGTCGAGCACCGCTACGATCGCGAGGCGGGGCGATGCCTCGCCGCGCTCGAGTACCACTACAAGCCCTGCGACGGGACGCTTCTCAAGAAGACTCCGCTGCTGTGCACCGGCCCCGACGCCGACATCGCGATCTACGCCTTCCACGACGCCGGCGCGAGCCCCCTGTTCATCTGCGAGCGGTCCTACGCGACGGGCGAGGCCCGGTGCACCGAGTCGGTGTACGGCACCGACGGCAGCCTTTTGTCCTCCCGGGAATTCCCTCCCGATCAGTTTCCCACCATCAAAGCCGAGCTGATCAGCCCCAAGCCTTAACATCTAAAGCCTGGCACCGCCGAATTGATGACGGTCAATGACTCAGACTGCGTTAGGCATGGTAGAATATCCCGATGAATGAGAAAAACCCACTCGATTTCCACGGTTCCGGCCTCTGGGCGGTCATCCTCGGCGGCTCGTCCGGATTCGGCCTGGCGACGGCTAAAAGGCTGGCACGGGCCGGTTTCAACATCCTCATCGGCCACAAGGACAAGGAAGGCACCGTCGAGACGGTGATCAAGCCCCACTTCGACGAAATTCGAGCTTCGGGCGTCAAACTGATTACGCACAACATCAACCTCTTCGACGAAGACGGAAGAGGAGAACTCTTTGAGAGCATCCAGACCAACTGCGGCCCCGGCAAGGTTCACCTGTTCATGCAGTCCATCGCGGCCGGCTCCTGCCGCCTGATCATCGAGGACAAGACCCCCGACTTCCGCGGAAAGGCGATCCAGGGCCTGGCCGAGGCCCTGGGCCTGCCGCCCGAGAAGGTCAAGGCGGCCGTCAACGCCGCTTTCCACGACAAGGGCTGCGATGCATTGCACACTCTTGCCGATTCGAGGATTCCGTACCGCGAAGAGCTGCTGACCCAGGAAGACTTCGAAAAGACGATCTTCATGATGGGCTACGACTATCTGCTGTGGGGCCGCGAGCTGTGCAAGGAAGGCCTCCTGACCAAGGACGCCCGTTTGGTGGCCATGACCTCCGAGGGCAACGAGGTCGCGTGGAAGGGCTACGCGGCCGTCTCCGCGGCGAAGACCGCGCTCGAGGCCTCGTGCCGCGCCATGGCCGTCGAGCTCGCGCCCTACGGCGTGTCCTCCTACATCATGCAGGCCGGCATCACCGACACGCCCGCCGGCAACGCGATACCGAACTTCGACCTGATGAAGGCGCAGGCCCGCATCCGCAACCCGTTCCACCGGCTGACGACGCCCGAGGACATCGCCGAGGTCATACTCGGCATCTGCGGCCCGACCTTGCGCTGGGCCAACGGCACCATCATTCGCGCCGACGGCGGCGAAGCCGTCTCCGGCCTGTCATGAACCCGACCTTCGACATCCTCGGGATGGGCTGGGCCCTGCCGACGACGGAGATCGACAACGACTTCCTTCATAAGGAGGTGGGTCTCCGGATTCCTCCCCGCTGGGCGATGTCGCGGCTCGGCATCGCGAAGCGCTACTCCTGCCTCTCGAAGGAGTACATCGTCAAGACCAAGAACGCCGACCCCGTGCAGGCCATGATCCACGCCCGCGCCAACGGCCAGACGCCGGTCACTCTCGGCGTGTCGGCCGCCCGCATGGCGCTCCAGCGCGCGGGCGTCAAGCCGGAGCAGGTCGGCATGATCATCTGCAACTGCGATTTCCCCTTCGTCATCGCGCCGGGCGCGGCCAACTACATCGCCAAGGATCTCGGCGTCGGCAACGGCCCGCACATGGACGTCAACACGGCCTGCTCCTCGTTCGCGCGGCACATGAAGATCCTGGCCGACACGCGCCCCGAAGCCTGGCCCGAGTTCGTCCTCACCATCCAGACCGGCTGCTACACCACGCGCACCAGCTACGCCAGCGACAGCTTCGACGGCTACATCTGGGGCGACGGGGCCGCCGCCCAGGTCTGCTCGCTGAAGCACAAGGGCCGGCTCA
>JAQTNG010000432.1 GCA_028714015.1 Elusimicrobiota bacterium
CGACTCCGGTCATCTCGTCGATCATTTCAGCCACCGGAACTTGAGCGCGTCACCGCGGACGACGCGGGAGACGCCCTCGGGCCCGACCGCCAGGGCGTTGGCCCGCGACGCCATGCCGAGCATGGCGGAGCCCTGCGGCCGCAGGATGTTCAGCTCGTAGCCGCCCGGACCCGCCTTGGCCGAGCAGAACAGGTACTGGCGCCGGTCCGCGGGCTTGGGGTAGTCGTTGAGGGCCGTGCCCGTGAGGTGGTAGCTGGCGTGCTTCGGAGCGTGGCCCTGGAGCTTCTCGAGGGCGGGGCGCACGAACTCCTCCAGGCAGACCAGCGCGGCGACGGGGTTGCCGGGAAGGCCGAAGGCGAGCTTGGGGGGCTCGCCCGGGTCGCGGCGCACGCCGAAGAACAGGGGCTTGCCGGGCTTGATGGCGACCTTCCAGAAAACCTCGCGGATGCCGAGCGCGGCGAACACGGACTTGGTGCAGTCGAAGTCGCCGGCGGACACGCCGCCCGAGACGACGAGCACGTCGGCCCGGGACAAAGCGGCGGCGAGCGCCGCGCGCAGCGCCGCGGGCTCGTCGGGGGCGATGCCGAGGTTTTCGGCGGGCGCGCCCCAGCGCGACAGCGCGGCGAGAAGCGCGGGCCCGTTGGAGTCGCGGATCCGGCCTGCGGCCGGCTCTTCCCGATAATCCACCAGCTCGTCGCCGGTGGCGAGGACGGCGACGCGGGGCCGGCGGATCACCGGGACCTCCGTCACGCCTTGCGCGGCGAGCAAGGCGATGTCGTAGGGGCGAAGCCTCGCCCCGGCGTCGAGGAGCAGGCTCCCCTCGAGGACGTCCTCGCCCCGGGAGCGCACGTGGCTCCCGGGCCTGGTCGCCTGCGTCAGCTTTACCTTTCCCTTCGCGCCCGGCTCGGTCATCTCCGCCATCACGACGCTGTCCGCGCCGCGGGGCAGGGGCGCTCCGGTCATGATGCGCGCCGCCTCTCCGGGCTTGACCTCAAGGCGTCCGGACCCGCCGGCGCGGACGGTCTCGAGGACGGTCAATTCCACGGGATTTCCCGGCGCGGCGTCCTTGATGTCCGCCGACCTCAGCGCGAAGCCGTCCATCGCCGAATTGTCGAAGGGAGGCAGCGAGTCCAGGGCGCGGATCTCCGCGGCGAGGACGCGATCGACGGCGTCCGCGAGCGGGACCTTTTCTTCGCCCAGAACGCCGGCGCGCTCGAAGATCAGGCGCAGGGCCTCGTCGGGGGAAATCATGGGCGGCGTCAAGGTTTTCATTCGATGTTTCGAGGTCCAAAAACAGACGGGCTCCTCTCGATGAACAAGGGAGGAGCCCGTCCGGACGCGGACGGAGGCTGTCCTCTCCTTTCCAAATTCAGCCCCGGTCCGGCGGGCTTCGAGGAGGCGAGGTCTTTCGGCCTTCGCCCTGCGTCCGGAGTGTCATGACTCGGTTCGAGTGTTAGACCGTCCGGCTTCGGAGCGGCTTCAACGGTGTCTTTGCAACAGATCGGCCAATCCGTGGCGCTTCTGTTGCAAACAATGTTTCATGGTGAAAATATGAGCGGCGAGCCGATCGACCTGCGCGGCCTGACTCCCCCCGAGCCGATGACCCGCATGCTCGCCGAGCTCGCGGCGCTCGGCGACGGCGACGAGTTCGAGGTGATCCTGCCGCACGCTCCCGTCCCGCTCTACGCCCTGCTCAAGGAGCGCGGCGCCGAGTGGGAAACCGTCAGCGACGAGCCCGGGTGCTTCGTCCTGTGCGTGCGGCGGGCCCGTTAGCCCCGGCGCTCAGCGGTCTTGGGCCATGTAGGTTTCGACCTCGGCCCAATAGCGGTCGAGGTCGCGCTCCATCGTTTTGAGCTGCTCGCGCGCCTGCATCGAGAGCCGGTGGAGCGTCGAGCGGCCGGCGTAGGCGTTGAAGCTCGGCCAGAGCTTGGTCTCTTCGTCCTCGATCAGACGGCGCAGGAGCTGCCCCAGCCGCGGGGCCAATTCCCGGATGGTGCGGCCGCCCTCGGGGCTGATGCTGCCCAGCAGCGCGGCGGCCTCCTCGCGCAGGGCGGCCAAAGCCTGATGCTGGCTCTCGACGCTGGCCAGGGCCTTGTACGCGGCGGGGGTCGGCGGTTCCGGCGATTCGTCGTAGATCATGTGCTCGAGGCGCTGGTGCGCCTCGAGAGCCTTGAACAGGACGAGAAGGATGTTGCGCGTTTCGCGGGCGGCGACGCGCTCGTCCGTTTCGGCGGCGGCGCGCTCGAGACGGGCGACGAGCTTGAGCAGCAGCGCGTGCTCCTGGGCCAGCGAGTCGAATACGCTCATGCCGCGACCTCCGCGATGACGACGAAGGTGCAACAAAATGACTAAGGTTATGACGAATAAACGGCTATATCACGCCGTGACGGAACGGCCCGCGCGGCGGCGCGCCAGGCCGCGCGAGGCGATGACTTCCTGCGTGCCGCACGAGCAGTAGTAGACCGAGAGGGTCTTCGTCTTCTCCAGCGCGAAGAGCAGGAGGTCGAGCGCGGCGATGCCGCTCTCGGCGGTCGGGCGCCAGAGCAGGTGGGGGGCGTCGGACTTCAGCGGGACCTGGCCGTCGGCGACGACGCGGTCCCGGTTCTCCGCGCACAGGAACAGCTCGTGAATGTTGAGAAACGGCACGCCGATCTCGTCGAGCTCGAGGACCATGCGCTCCAGCGTCTCCTTGTCCTCGGGCACGATGGGAATCTCGACGGCGACCTCCTCGAATATTTTGCGCGCGCGGCGCACGGGTTCGGCGTCGTAGCCGCGCGCGGCCAGGTCGAAGCGGATCGCGTCGAGGCCGGCTTCGCGCAGCCTCAAGAGGAGCTCGTCGGTGGCGAGGTCGCCGTTGGTGTAAAGGTCCACGCGGGGAGGATTCGGCATGGCTTTCAGCGCGCCGAGCAGGGCCAGCACGCGCTCGGGGCGCAGCAGGGGCTCGCCGCCGGACAGGCCGACGCTGCGCAGGCCGTAGCGCGAGATGATCTCGACCGCCTCGCCGGGCTCGTCGATGGGGATGCCGTGGACGACGGTCTCGTCCTTGCGCGGCTTCTGGTTGAAGCAGAAGAAGCAGTCGCGCGTGCACAGCCCGGTCACGTACAGATTGCTGCCCATCCCCTCGAGGCAGGAGGCGCAGCCCGGCGGCAGGCGGCGCGTGTAGAGCGTCAGGCTCTCGAAGTCGCCT
>JAQTNG010000433.1:0-1674 GCA_028714015.1 Elusimicrobiota bacterium
GATCAGGCCGGCCGCGACGGGGGCCAGAGGAAGGGCCGTGTACTCGTGGTAGTGCGAGTAGCCCGACATCGCGAAGAGATGAAGGACCACGCCGAAGAACCAGGAGAGCCAGAACGCGTCGCTCTTTTTCCAGAGGATCTCCCGCGCGCCGACCGCGAAGAACACGAGGCCGCCGTACGTCATGACCAGCTCGGGGATGCGCGAGAAGATCTGGAACTGGATGAAGTAGGGCAGGCGCGAGTAGGAGAGGAGCTCGGTGTACTCGGCCGAGTGCGTCGGCACGACGTACACGCCGTTGCGCGCGTGGAGGTACCAGGCGATCACTCCGCCCATGGCCAGGAGGCCCGCGGCGTGCATGCGCCAGTCGGCGAGGGTCCGCCGTCCGAGCTTGCGCCAGGTCAGGCCCGCGAGGGGGATGAGAAGGTGGGCGTAGGGGAGCTTGAGGCCGACCGCGATGAAGGCGCAGAAGACCGCTCCCGCCCAAGGGGCCCAGGGGCGGCCGGATTCGAGGGAGCGGCTCCACAAGACGAGCGTGCCGATCAGCGCCAGGAGCGCGGCGGCCTCGGGCTGGACGGTGCGGCCGAAATAAACCTCGACCGGCAGCAAGGAGAAGAGGGACGCGCCCCAGAAGGCGGCCTCGCGGCCGAATTCACTTTCAAAGAAGACGAAGAGGATGAGCGCGGTGAGCAGGGACGCGGCGGCGGACATGAGCCGGCCCCATTTCTCGCCGAGCCCGGCGATCGGCCACAGCTTCCCGTAGGCCCACATGTAGACCGGAAGCTCGGTCGCGGCGAGGCGGTCGGGCGCGCCGTTCCAGTCGATGCGGGGCTCCAGGAGCGGGCGCGAGTCGCGCCAGTAGCCGCGCGCGATCGAGGCGGTGTTGACCTGGCGGTGGAAGTGGTAGTCGAGCAGCGGCGCGGTGAGGCCTTTGGCGTGGACGAGGAGGGAGACGAGGCCGACGAGGGCCAGGCACAGGCCGCGGCGCTTGAGGAGGGCCGGAATCATTCCTTGAACGCGTACATCTCGAAGGTCCCGCCCGACTTGAAGACGGTCTCGAGGGCGGTCGCTACGACCACGAGGGGCACGAGAAAAGGGAGAAGGAGGATGTGGGCGGCGGTCTGGAACGGGTAGCGCAGGGCCGTATCGGTGCGCGCCGTCGAGTTCTTGAGAAGGGAGTAAAGGAGGTTGAACCGGAAGCCGGCGGCGTTGAAGAGGGACTGGAGGAGGCCGTACGGATTCTGCTCGAAGCTGTAGTGGTCGAGCTGGACGACGCGGAAGCGGTGGCGCTGGAGGATCGCGTCGAGGGATTTGATGGTGAAGTGGTAGTAGTGGCGCGGGGCGTCCACGTGGAACCAGAACCGGCCGAACAGGCGGGCCTGCCAGCTTCCGTAGTTGGGGACGGCGATCCAGAGGACGCCGCCGGGCTTGAGCAACTCGTAGGCGCGCGCGATCGAGGCGACGGGATTGGCGAAATGCTCGAGGGTGTGGCAGAAAATCACCGCGTTGTAGCGGTTTTTCTCGTGGGGAGAGGTGAGAAAGTCGCCGGTGGCCACTTCGAGCTTGAGGACGCGGCGGGCGTGGTGGGCCGCGGTTTCGCTGAGCTCGAGGCCGTGGGCTTCATAGCCGAGATCGCGCATGTAGGAGAGCATCATGCCGCGGCCGCAGCCGACGTCG
>JAQTNG010000433.1:1684-3185 GCA_028714015.1 Elusimicrobiota bacterium
GCCGCGGGGAACGCGGTTGTAGAGGACGGCGGCGCGGCGCTTGCGGAACCAGCGCACCATGCGTTCGAAGAGCGGGTTGAATCGGACGTTCTCCTTGCCGTAGTACTGCTCGGGATACCACTGTCCGATCCCCTCGTCGGGAACCGGAGGCCAGGTGCGCCCGAAGCCGCAATCGGGGCAGGTGAGGATATCGAACCCCGGCTCGTTGGACGGGGTGGCGGTTTCGGGGCCGTCGAAGCCGCAGGCGGGACAGCGCGTGGGGCGCTTGTCCTGGTCGGAGAGCTCGGGCTGGAAGCGGGTGGCGGAAATCGTCACGAACGGAAATTATATAAAATTCGGCCATGACCCGACCGATGAGACTCCTCGCCGCCGCTCTCTTGGTGGCCGCCGGCTCCGTGCCGGCCTCCGCCCTTCTGCCCGACGAAGAGAACACGATCAAGGTGGTCAAAGGCGCCTCGGCCTCGGTCGTTTACGTCACGAACGTCGCCATCACGCAAAGCCCCTATATGGACGAGCAGGCGATCCCTCAGGGGACGGGCTCGGGCTTCGTCTGGGACCGCCAGGGCCACATCGTCACCAATTTTCACGTCGTGCAGGGCGGCAACGCCTTTCTCGTGACCCTCGGAGACCAGACCCAGCTCGAGGCGCGGCTGGTCGGGACCGATCCGACGAAGGACATCGCCGTGCTCGTGGTGGAGAAGGGGCATGAAAAGCTTCAGCCCGTCCGCATGGCCAAATTCGAGGCGCTTCAGGTGGGCCAGAAGACGATCGCGATCGGCAACCCGTTCGGCCTGGACCATACGCTGACGACGGGAGTGATCTCGGCGCTCGGCCGCGAGGTTCAGGGCATCAGCGGCATCACGATCCGCGACATGATTCAGACCGACGCGGCGATCAACCCCGGAAACTCCGGCGGCCCGCTCCTCGATTCCGACGGCAACCTCATCGGCATGAACACGATGATCTACAGCCGGTCCGGCGGGAGCGCCGGAATAGGCTTCGCCGTCCCCGTGTCGTTCATCGCGCGCATCGTGCCCGAGCTGATCAGGTACGGCAAGGTCGTGCGGCCGGGCATGGGCATCACCATCCTGAGCACCGGGCAGAAGTACTATCTCATCGGCGACCGGCCTGGCGTCGTCGTCAACGAGGTCGTCGCCGGCGGCCCGGCCGCCAAGGCGGGCCTGCGCGGGCTGAAGCGTCTGCCGGGAGGGCGCGTGGCGCCCGGGGACATCATCGTCGGCGTCGACGCCTACCCCGTGCGCGATTTCGACGACCTCTACAACGCGTTCGACCGCTTCAAGCCCGGCGACACGGTGATCCTGAAGATCGAGCGGGGCGGCAAGCCGCTCCCGCTGCCCGTGAAGCTCATCAACATCCAGTAGGATCGGCTAGAGCCCGCGGTTGCGCAAGGTGATCGCGACCCCCAGGCCGGCCACGACCACGAGCCAGGCGACGAGGATGGCGATGCTCGCCTTGCCCCAAGCCTTCATCCTCGGGCCCG
>JAQTNG010000434.1 GCA_028714015.1 Elusimicrobiota bacterium
CGCCTGCATGACGTGCTTGGCGAAATCACAGGACGGATGGTCCATGCTCTGATGCGCCGCGGTGATGCCGCAGGAGGCGGTGTAGTCGTAGGTGCCGAAGTGGGCGCCCGCGCAGCGGCCGGGGAGCGCGTCGACCATCGCGCGCAGGGGGGCGGCGCCGTCGAAGCCGATGATCGACTGCGGCGTCTCCACCATGAGCTCGACCTTGATCGTGCAGGGCCTGAGCTTCTTCTTCTTCTCGAAGGCGTTCAGCAGCGCGTGGAGCGCGGCGGCCTGGCCGGGGTGGACGACCTTGGGCAAGGTCACGTAGAACGGGTCGGGGAGCTTGCCCTTGGCCGCCCGGATCAAGGTCGTCAGGAAAATATCCATGGTCCGGGCCGAACGGGCGGCTAATTCATTGGAGAACGTCTTGATCCGGATGCCGATGAACGGCGGCAACGTGCCCTCGGCGAGGCCCTTGGCGGCCTCCTCCGCCGCGGAAACGGCGTGGCCGTCCTCCTCGGCGTCGGGGCGGTTGCCGTAGCCGTCCTCGAAGTCGATGCGGAAATCCTCGACGGGCTCGCGCTTGAGCTTTTCGACGACGCGGTCGTACACTGTAAGGGCGAGGACCTCGTCCATGCCGACCGCGCGGGAGAACGTGATCGCGTCCGGGGCGTAGCGCGAGAGCGCGCGCAAGGACAGCTCGCCGAGCTTCTTCGCGGAGTCGGATTTGAAGAGGTGGGCTCCGCCGTAGACGGTGTGCACGGGCTGGCGCCCGGACCCGTCTCCCGGAAATCGCTTCATGTGGAGAAGATTCTGGCGATTCAAGGCCGCGAAAGCGGCCTTGAGAGCTTTAGGATCGAGAGTGGACTGGGGCTTCATTTCAGTTCTCCCTTCAGGAATGCGATCAAAAGGTTCCGCGAGACGCTCAGACGGTATTCGCGGGTCGAGCGGATGTCGTCGATGGGTGATACGTCGTTAGGCATTAATTCCGCGGCGGCGGCGATCGAGACGTCGTTTAGCCGCCGCCCCCGCAAGTATCCCTCGACGGCATGCAGCCGGCGGACCGTCGGTGCCATGCTCCCGAACGCGAGCCGTGCCTCCTCGAGTACTCCACCTTTGCCGTTCCAAATCAGTCCCGCGAACACGGTCTTCGAGATCGCCTGCGCGGCGCGCGTCCCGACCTTCCTGAAAACGCCGCGCGTCGGCGTTTTATCCGGGAACGGCAGGAACACCGCTTCGATCAATTCCCCCGGCTTGAGCGTCGTCTTCTTGACCCCCGCGAAGATGTCCCCGATCGGGATCGCCCGGCGGCCGTTCGGCCCGATCACGCGGACCGTCGCCCCGTACACGGCGAGCGCGGGGAAGGTGTCGCCGGCGGGAGACGCGTTGGCGATGTTCCCGCCGATCGTGCCGCGGTTCTGGATCTGCGCGGCTCCCACGGTCGCGCAGGCCGCGACCAGGAGGGGGAAACGCTTGCGCAGGACGGCGTGCGCCTGGATTTGGGCGTGAGTGACCAGGCTGCCGACATCGACGCCGTCTCCGACCACGCGGATCTTCTTCCATTCGGACACGCGCGACAGGTCGAGCACCGCGCGCCCGTTGAGCTGCCCCAGGTTCCAGCCGACCATGAGGTCGGTGCCGCCCGCGAACGGCAGCGCGGCGGGGACCTTGGCGTAGGTCTTCACGGCCTCGGCGGCCGAGCGCGGCGACAGCACGGTCATCGACTTCGCGTCGCCCCTCATTTCTTCCTTCCCTTCGCGGCCGTGATCACGGACTTCACGATGTCCTGGTAGCCGGTGCAGCGGCACAGGTTCCCGGACAGCGCGGCGCGCACCGACTTGTCGTCGGATTTGCCGCCGGCTTTCAGGTGCGCGTGCGAGGTCATCAGCATGCCCGGCGTGCAGAAGCCGCACTGCGCGCCGCCGCAGGCGAGGAACCCGGCCTGAAGCTTGGAGAGCTTTTCCGGCGCGCCCAGGGATTCGACCGTCTCGACCTTGCGGCCCTCGGCCTGGCAGACGGGAATGAGGCAGGAGTTTACCGGCTCGCCGTCGAGGAGCACCGTGCAGGCCCCGCACTCGCCCTCGCCGCAGCCCTCCTTCGTGCCGGTGAGCGCGAAGTCCTCGCGCAGGGCGTCGATGAGGCGCGTGAACGGCGCGCCCTTGAACGTGATTTTCTTGCCGTTGACGGTGAGCTTGATCATTTCAGGGCCTGTGCGATGCGTTCCGGGGTTTGCGGCAAGGTCGCGATCAGGCGGCCGGTCGCGTGCTTGATCGCGGCCGCGACGGCCGGGCCGGGGGCGTCCATCGGCAGCTCGCCCAGGCCCTTGGCGCCGAACGGGCCGCGCGAGTACGGCTTTTCGACGAGGATCACCTCGAACGGCGGCGTGTCGAGGCTCGTCGGGATCGCGTAGTTCGTGAGCGAGGAGTTGATCATGACTCCGTCTTTGTAGACCGGCTCTTCGAGCAGCGCCCAGCCGAGACCTTGAGTGGAGCCGCCGATGATCTGTCCCTCGGCGAGCAGAGGATTGATCGCCTTGCCGATGTCCTGGGCGGTCGTGACCGCCTTGACTCGAACCTCGCAGGTGAGCCTGTCGATCTCGAGATCCACGGCGATCGCCGCGTAGGAGTAGACGCCGTACGCGTCGCCGCGATAGGTCGCGTCGTCCCAGGCCACCTCCGGCGGCTTCTCGTACTGCACCTCGAAGCGGCGCGCGGGCGCTCCCTTGCAGAGGGCCGCGGCGGCCTTCTTGAGATCGGCCGGCGTCTTCGGCACCCGCCCGTATTCGTTCTCGAGGGCGCGCTTGAGCTCGTGCGTCGCGCGGCCGACCAGCCCGCCGACGATCATGCAAGTGCGGGACGCGACGGTCGGTCCGGAGTCCGGGACCTTGTGCGTGTCGGGCGTCTCGACGGTGAACCAGGACGAGGGTACGCCGAGCGCGTCGGACGCGACCTGGGCGAACATCGTGTTCGTGCCCTGTCCGATCTCGGTCGAGGCGGCCAGCACGATCAGCTCCCCGGTTTTGGTCAAGGCGACGCCCGCGCGCGAGGCCAGATACACTTCGCCCGAGCCGGTGAAGCCGGCGCCGTGGTGGCACACCGCCAAACCGATGCCTTTCCAGGTCGGGTTCTTGGGATTCTTGTTCCAACGATCGTACTCTTTGCGTTTAGCGGCGTATCCCGAGCTCTTGACC
>JAQTNG010000435.1 GCA_028714015.1 Elusimicrobiota bacterium
TGTTGTATCCGCCGGGTTCGCTGTCCGCGGACGTTCTCGATCAGGGAACGTTTCGGGCGTTGTGTCCCAAAGCGGACGATCTCTGGCTTTACTGGATGGGACGAAAGGCGGGCGCCGTTTATAAAAAAACCGCCGATCGGAGTAATATCGCCGAGAACATCCGATCCAATCAGGATGTGGCGCTTTGGTATGACAACGTGATCGGCGGCCTGAATGACAAGTACGTCGCGCGGTTGATCGAAAAATTCGGCTGGCCGGGTTAGCGAAAAGAGAGCGGCCGGTCCCCGGGAGGACCGGCCGCTTCATTCGCGAACTCCGAGGGCGCCTAGGCGGCGACGGCTTGGCCCTTGCGGCTCTTGATCTCGTTGGTGATCAGCGGCAGGAGCTCGGCGTACTCGCCCTGCACCGCGATCGAGGCCATCTGCATCAGCGGGCAGTCCTTGTCCGTGTTGATCGCGACGATCGTGCCGGAGGACGCCATCCCGGCGAGGTGCTGGATCTGTCCGGAGATGCCGACGGCGATGTACAGCTTCGGCCGGACCGTTCGTCCGGTCAAGCCGACCTGATGCCGGTAGGGTATCCAGCCCGAGTCCACCGCGCGGCGGCTCGCGCCGACGGCGGCGCCGAGCGCGTGCGCGAGGTCGTAGAGGGGCTTGAAGCCGTCGGCGGAGCCGAGGCCGGCGCCGCCGGCGACGACTTTCTCGGCCGCGCCGAGGTCGATCTCGCGCGACTCCTCGCCCTTAAAGGAAACGAACTCGCTCTTGGACGCGCCCGGATCGAAAGAAACGGCTTCGATGGGCGCGGCGGCGCCCTTCGGCTCGGCGCGCGGGAACGTCATGGGGGCGACGGTCAGCACGGCGACCGGTGTTTTAAACTCGACCTCGGCGATGAGGTTGCCGCCGTAGTAGCCGCGGCGAATCCTCCCGTCGGGCAGGATCTCGGTCGCGTCGGTCGCGAGGCCGGCCTTGAGGAGGACGGCGAGGCGCGCGGCGACCGCGCGGCCGGCGATGGTGGAGGCCAGGATCACGCGGGAGGCTCCGGCCTTCTCGGCGGCGGCGGCGGCGGCCTTCGCGTAGGCCTCTTCCGTGAAATTCGCCAGCGCGGCGTGCTCGACGACGAGCACTTTCGAAGCGCCCCGCGCGGCGACGTCGGCGGCGAGCGCCGAGGCGTTGCCTCCGATGACGGCCGCGAGGAGAGGCTGCTTCAGGGCGTCGGCGAGGGCCTGGCCCGCGCCGAGCAGTTCGTACGAGGATTGAGACAAAGCTCCCCGGGAGGGGAGCATGACGACGAGTATTCCATTGGCCATGTTAGATCAGCTTCCTGTCGACGAGGATGTCGACGAGTTTCGCGGCTTTTTCCGCGGCGGTCGCGCCGTCGACCTTAAGGCCGGCGGGGCGGGCGGGGGGCAGGGAGGCCTTGATCACGGCCGAGCCGGCGCCGGCGGCGCCGACTTGTCCCGCTTGGAGCCCCAGATCGGCGGCCGTCCACTTCGGGAACACGGCTTTTTTGGAGGCCATCTTGCCTTTAAGGGAAGGAAGGCGAGGCTCGTTGATCTCCTTGATCGTGGATATGCAGGCGGGAAGCTGGAGCTTCACGGTGTCGACGCCGTCCTCCATCATGCGCAGGACGGTCACGGACTTCTCGTCGATCGCCTCGATCTTCTTGATCGCCGAGACGCTCGCCCAATCCAGCCAGGCCGCCGTCTGGGTGCCGACGACGCCGGCCGCCGCGTCGGAGGTGTTCTTGCCGAAGATCACGATGGAGACGGGCTTGTCGGCGTGCAGCTTCTTGAGCGCGGACGACAGCGCCAGGCTCGTCGCGTAGGAGTCGCCGCCCTCGAACTCGGCGCCGGTGACGAGCACGCCGCCGTCCACGCCGCGGGCGATCGCCTCGCGCAGGACCTCGGCGGCGGCGTCGGAGCCGACGGTGAGCGCGGTCGCGGTCGAGCCGGGAACGCTCTCCTTGAGGCGGACGGCCGCCTCGACGGCGAACTCGTCGAAAGGATTCATGGCGGTCGGGACGCCGGCGATCTTCGGCTGGCCGGAGGCGTCGACGCCGACATTCACGGTGGAAGGGATGCTTTTCACGCAGACGATTATATTCAGTGCCATGGTTTTTCAAGCATAGCAAAAACTTATAGAATCGGCGAATGAGAGGGTTCGCCGGGGCGTTCTTGTTCACGGCACTTCTGTCCGCCCTCCCGGCGAAGGCGCAGATCGACGACGCGAAGCGCCTCATGCTCGAGGGCGGCAACGAGGACGCCGTCGGCAACCCCGGCCCCGGTTCGCCCTACGTCTTCATGTATCTCAACCGGCCCGGAGCGGCGGGACCGGGCTCCGCTTTGCGCGTCGCGCTGGCGCCGGTGTACGCCGACATCGAGCTCGGCCTTCCCGGGATTTTCGGCTCGCGGACCGACATCGGTCTGGGCTTCAGCGGCGGCGGCTACGCCTTCGGCCACGCGCAGGTCGATCGCGGAAACGAGATGCCCGGAGAGTCCTTCATCGGCCACGGCGGCGGCCCCTCGGTTTCGCTGTACCCTCGCCTCGGCGACATCGGCCCGGCGCCGCTCAACGGCGTGTTCCGCGTCTCCTACGTGTACACCGACTACCAACGCACGGCGCGCACCGACGCGAGCTTCGAGCCGCCGCCCGACGAATGGACCGGCGCCGCGCGCGCGGGGCTGCGTCTCGGCGGCGTCGAGCCGGGATTGGACCGCGGCCAGGCGCTCGAGGTCTCGATTTGGGATGAGGCGCGCCTTCGGGACAGGCCCGCGGCGTACGGCTACGGCGGCGACCGCTTCGTCCGGCGCGACGTGAACCTTTATTGGGCGCGCATCCTCGTGTCGCTGCCCGCGCCGCACGGTACGCGCGTCGGCGGCGGGCTGGACGCGGGAAGCGGGTCCGGCATGGGCCGCCTTTCGGCCTACGGCCTCGGCGGCATGCAGACCCAGACCTCGGAGTTCCCGCTGGTCATTCCGGGCTACTTCGACCGCGAAATCTCCGCGCGCGACTTCCTCCATGCCTGGGCGCACACGGCTCTGCCGATCCCCGGCTCGAAGCGCTTTTTCGTCCTGCTGACCGCCGCCGGCGCGACGATCACTCCGATCCGCGGGACGGACCCGGGCGGCGTCCGGCATCTCGGATTTTCGGCGGG
>JAQTNG010000436.1 GCA_028714015.1 Elusimicrobiota bacterium
CGAACCGCCCCTTCGCCGCGAGGAACAGAGCCCGCAGGATCAGCGGCAGGACGGCGACGGCGAGCACGGTGTGCGTGAGCAGTATCGAGAGGTAGACGGTCCGTATGGGGCCCGTCCCCTGGAAGCGCACCGAACCCACGTGATAGTGATACCACAGGTAGCAGGCCAGGAACACCGACGAGCACAGGAAGGCCGAGACCATCGTCCAGCGATGCGCCTCGCGCCGGCCCGTCTTGATCAGCCCCCAGCCGAGCATCAGCAGAACGGCGCAGGTCGCGTTGAGCGAGGCGTTCAGCGCCGGGAAGGAGGACAGCGGCACTATCCGACCTCTTCCACCTCGACCGAAGAGTGCTTTCCCGACGTCGGAGCCGGGCCGGTGTTGAAGCGGGGCTTGTGCTTGGCGACGAACACGCCCGCGATGTCCTTGAGCTCGTCGACCTCGTTGATGTCGGCGGAGGCGACGTAGTCGAAGTAGATGTCGGGCGCGGCGGCGAAGAGCTCCTTGGCGGTCGGCGCGGCCTTGTTGTCCATGTGCGCGGCGAGCGCCTCGTACACGGAGCCCGTCAGCGCCACGCCGACGAACAGCACCTGAGGCTGTTTATCGGCGCCGAAGGTGACGAACTCGTACACGCCGGGCTTGTGCGGGGCGTGGTTGGGCAACGCGTCGGGCTTGAAGCGGAAGCAGCGCTCGGACATCGCGATCCGGAATTTACGGGCGGCCATGGGGTCTCCTTGCGGGAAAGTCTTACGCTTTCTGCGGCGTGCGCCACAGCGCCCGGCCGACGAAGAAAGGCCCGATGCTCTCGAGGTACTGCGAGGTCTGCACGGTCGGGCGCATCGTCTCGACGAGCTGCGACAGCGGCGCGAGCTCCTTGCCGACCAGGCCGATGACGAAGTCGTTGTCGTTCTTGTCGAGGCCGTGGCAGGCCAGGCGCACGTCGGAGGCGACGCCCGCTTCGCCGAACTGGCGGCCGATGACGCCGTGCTCCTTGAGAATCTGGCCCTGCTCGGCGCGCGGCAGGCGGGAGAACGCGCCGGTGCGGCGCAGCGGGTACCAGATCGCCCACGGCGTCGCGGGATCCATCGTCACGCGGCGCGGGCGGTGCAGGAGCGTGTCCTCGAGCTTCGGCTCGTAGCCGAGCGCATAGCTGCGGCCGAGCATCGAGAACTCGGGCTTGATCTTGAGATCCTTAAACGGGCCGGACGCGAGGTCGCGGCGCAGCTTCGTGACGAACAGCTCGGGGGTTTCGGTCATCGCGAGCACGGCCACGCCGGTCGGGTCGTTGACTTCCTCATACAGCACGCAGTCCACGCCGCAGCCGATGAGCCCGTTGATCAGGGGCTGGGAGTCGCGGCAGCCGGTGAACGCGGTCAGCTGCATGAACAGGCGCTTGTCGGAGAACTGAGGCTGGCCGTCCTTCATCCCCCCTCTCTCTCGAAGCTCGAGGGCGGGCGCGGCGGCTTCGGGGGACGGCTGGGACGACGGGGGCTGATGGGGGTGGCTCATATGGTGATTTTACTTTTTACCGTCGCGGCGTGTCGAGGCTTCGTCCTTGTCGAGCTTCTCGAGCCCGGCCTTCGCGTCGGCCTCGACGGAGGAATCCCGCGGAGCCATGGACAGAGCGCGCTTCCATTCGATCCGCGCCCTCTCCAGGTCGCCCTTCTGATAGTAGATGAGGCCGGTGAAGTAAGTCTGAAGGGCCTCGTGCTCGTCCTTCTTCTCGGGAGCGGACTTCAGGCTCTTGGGAGCCGCATCGCCCGTCTCGGGCGCCGTCCCGTAGAGCGTATCGAGCTTCTCCAGCCCGGCCGCCGCGTCCTTCGCGACGTCCGATCCCGCGGGCGCGAGCCCCTTCGCCTTGCGCCAGGAGGCGCGGGCCTTCTCGTAATCGCCTTTTTGATAATAGATCACGCCCTCGAGGTAGGACTGCTGGGCCATGCGCTCGCGGTCGGGCGGGCCGCCGGGGGCCTCCGTCACCGGGCGCGGCTCCGCCTCGGGGGCGGCTTCCGCTCTCGGCGCGCCCGCGTCGAGCACGGACAGCCCGAACTCGCAGAAGTCGTGCGTCGCGTCGAGCTCGCGGCAGGCGTTCCACTCGCGGCGCGCGTCCTCGGAGCGGCCGGCGCGAAAATAATCGAAGCCCGCCAGGAAATGACCGTCGGCGCGGGGGCGGGCGGAAACGACGGGAGCCGCCTCGGCCGCGCGCCCGGGCGCGGCGGCCAGAAGGAGTCCGGCGGCGAGGAGAAGCGGGCTCAGTTGAGAAGCTTGTCGATCGAGCCGACGAGGTCGTTCATGTCGAAAGGCTTCTGCAGGAACTTGTCGCAGTTCTTGGTCAGGAAGTCGTGCTGCGACGCGCTGAGCTTCTTGCCCGAGATCGCGATGATCTTCATCGCCTTCGTCGCGGGGTTCGACTTGAGGATCTGGCAGACCTGGAAGCCGTCCATGACGGGCATCATCAGGTCTACGACGAGAAGATGCGGAAGCTTCTTGCCGATGATCACGAGCGCGTCCACCGGGTTGTTGGCGACCTGCACCGCGTAGCGGTCCTTGTGCTTGATGAAGCCCTTCTCGAGGAGCCGCGTCATCATCGGCTCGTCGTCGAGGATGAGGACCTGCTTGTGGGAGTCCTCGATGTTCGACGGGATCGGCATCTCGTACTTCTTCATGAACACGACGAGTTCGGAGAGAGGGATGCGGCGGTGGCCGCCGGGCGTCACGCGGGCCTTGAGCTTGCCCTTGTTGACCCAGTTGATGACGGTCGTGTGGAACACGCCGCACAGACGCGCGACCTCGAACGTCGTGAACGTCTTCTCGCCGAATTCTCCAGTGGTCATGACCGGATACTAATACTTTTGACCCCCGGGCTCAATAGTTCTTTAGGCCCATGACGCCTCCGTACTTTTCCCCTACCCTTATCGGGATGAGAACCGTGACGCGGCCGCTCGCGCTGGCGATCGCCGCGGTCAGTTTTTCTGGACGCTGGACGCGATCTCTTTGAGGAGCGCGGAGGACACGTCGCCGATGAAGGTGAAATGGCGTCCGCCGGCCTTCACGCGCAGGACGTGGCCCGGCGCGGACAGCCGGAGAGAGGACCGGGAAACAGGCCCTTCGGAGGCCGTTTCGGGCGGTAT
>JAQTNG010000437.1 GCA_028714015.1 Elusimicrobiota bacterium
GGCGTCCGCGGCCGGCGACGCGGCCAGGCCGGTCCGGGACACGGCCCATGCGGACGCGTCCTGTCGGCAGACGGCGTCGAGGCCCCCGCGCACGACGACGGAGTAGGCCACGGTCGCGGTGACGTCGGGCGACCCGTTGGCGCCGGCCTCGATGCCCACCTTGGTCAGTTCCACCTCCACGACCGTTCCGCCGCGCTTGGCGAGCCGGACCTTGAGCGCGTCGAGGCGGCTTTTAACGGCTCCGCTGAAAACGTCGAAGAATGGCCGCTTCAGCGAGAGCGGAATGCCCTCCGCGCGCACGCCGCCCGAGGCGTCCTTGAAGCCGATGGCCGAGATCCGCATCAGACGCTCGCTCGGGAGCGGCACGGCGGCCTCCATTGGCGCGTAGCGCACGTCGACGCCGCCGCAGGCCGAAAGCCCGACGACGAGCGCCGCCGCGACGACGAATTCTCTTTTCATCTGAATTTCCCCCTTTAGTAGCGGACGACGAGGCCGAGGTGCGAGCGGGACGCGTATGGCCGGGCGGTTTCCGCCTGGTTGAGAAGCTGCCAGCCGTAATCCGCGCGGAACGACACGTACTTGGAGACGGTGTAGCGAAACCCCGGACCCGCGCCCAGAAGCTTGGTGTCGGCGCGTTCACCGGGCAAGCGGAGGTGGCTGCTCCCGGCGCCGTAGTCGACGAAGGCCAGGATCTGCCACTTGTCGGGAAAGCTCTCGAGCGCCGGCAGCGCGGACAGCCCGCGCAGCGCCGGCGAGCGAAGTTCCGCCGTCACGAGAAAGCCGGAGTCGGAGTTGAACACGCGCGTGTCGTAGCCGCGGACGGTGTCGTAGCCTCCGAACCCCAGCTGCTCGCTCGGCAGGAGATTCGCGTCCGACTGCTGCAAGGTGAGAAGGTTGACGAGCATGAAGCCCGCGGGCAGCTGGGTCGTCCGGTTCCGTTCCACCTTGACGTAGGCGTAGCGGGACCTCGAATCGGCGCGGCTCACCCGAAAATCGTCGTTGCGGTTGTGGGGGGTGAACCCGCCGGGACTGATGAAGCCGGTCGCGCGAAGGGTCGTCTCGCCCAAGGAGTCCTTGAGCCGGGAGCCATAGCCCAGGCTCCACTGCGCGACGTCCGTCGCCACGCCGAAAACGGAAACGCCCCCGAACGTGAGGTTGTTGTTGGTTTGCTTGTAGTCGAAGCCGGCGGTGAGCGAGTGACGGTAGGCGCGCACGCCGCGCAGCGGGACTTCATAACGGACGCTGGCCTGCCAGTTGTAGCCGCCCAAATCGAAAGGCCGCGGCAGGTTGGCCTTGATGTCCGCGTAGCTGCCGAAGACGGTCAGGACGTGGCGCCAGGGAAGAGGCTGCGTGAAGCTGCCGGAATGCGCCCGGAACGAGCGGAAATCGGGGCTCGTGAGGAACTGGTAGCTGGCGACGCCGTCGCCGCCGAAGACGTTGCCCCAGTCGCCCCCCAGGGAGTACCTCTCATGCTGCGTCTGAAGCGTGCCGGAATCGTCGTAGCCGCCGTAGACGCGCAGCGGGAATTGATCCACCTGCCTCAGCAGAAGGTTCGCCTGGCCGAACTCGGCGCCCTTCACGTAAACCAGGTCCACCTGGCGGAAAGGGTTGCGGTTGAGCCAGTCCAGATCCTCGGTGATCGAGTTCACGTCGAGCTGGTCGCCCGCCTTGGCGCGCATCTGCTCCGCCATCTTATCGGACCGGAACCAGCGGTTGCCCATCACGCGCACCGTGCCGACCTTGGCCTGCAGGACGAGGATCTGAAGGACGCCGTCCGTGACGTCCTGCGGCAGGATGCTGACGTCCACGAAAGGCTGACCGCGCTTGCGGCAGTACAGCGCGATCTCGTCGAGGATCCTGACCCGGCCGCCCTTCGTCAGCGGCCGGCCCAGGTACTTCGCCATCCGCGCCTTGAAATCGGGGGTGTCGAGGAGCGGCATGCCGTTGACATGGACGCCGCGCACGCTCGTCAGGCCCTGGCGAACCACCGAGTCCACGTCGTTGACCAGGACCAGGCCGATCAATGTGTCGACGAGCACCGTCTCCGGGTCGGCGATCGGCCCCCCCTCGGCGCGAGCGGGCGGAACCCCGAAAAGGAGGCAGAGCGAGACGAGGGCCGTCGCCGTCAGTCGAGAGTTCAAGCCGGTCACTTGTGTTTCTTTTTCTTCTTGCGCTTCGAGTCGCCCGAGGAGTCCGGATCGTCCAGAGAGGCCACGGCGTCACGCATCGTTCCGAGGTCCCACGGGAACAGATCGCTGGCCGACGCGGACCCGTTGTCGCCGTCCGCGCCGGCCAAGCCCCCGCCGTCCTCGGGTTCGTCCCCGCCGCCGATGAAGCCGAGGTCGAAGGGAAAGGGGTTGTCGTTGACGGCCGCGAAGTTGATGTCCACCGACGGGGGCGCCGAGAACTCGTCGCGGTACAGGAAGCCGCTGCCGGCGAAGCCCGGCAGAGGCCCGTCCTCGAAAGTGGTTCCGTACTGGGCGGAGCCGGCCAGGCCGCCAAGGATGTTGCGCTCGGGACCGACGGAGTAGATGAGGAACCGGCCTCCGCCCGCGGGCGTGATGCCGTGCGAGGCCGCGTTCTTGAAGGAATTGCCGGCGACCATCAGGACGCCGTCGGCGCCGGAGGTGGCCACGTCGCCGCCCATGAGTATGTCCTTGCCGAAGATGCGCAGGCTGCGCACCGCCAGAGACGCGTTCCAGGCCACGTCGCCCACGGCCGCCGAGCCGTCGCCCGCCGTGGCGTCGAGAAAAAGCGCGTGGGCGCCGGCGCCGCCGCTGACGCCGCCGGCGAAAAGGATGTCGCCGCCTCCGCTGAGCAAGGTCATATCGTCGCCGAGCACGACGTTGCCGTAGTAGGACTGAGCCCCGGTTTTGACCGTGCCGCCGTTGAGCCTGATGACGCCGGCGCCCGGATCGACGAGCAAGGAATGAAGGCCGTCGACCTTGCCGTTCAAGGCCACGTCGCCGCCGTTGCTGATCAAGGTCGTATCGTCGCCGAGCACGACGTTCCCGTAATAGGACTGGGCCCCGGTGTCGAGCGTGCCGCCGTTGAGCCTGATGACGCCGCCGTCCGGGTCGACGAGCAGCGAGTGCAGGCCGCCGACCTTGCCGTTGAAGGCC
>JAQTNG010000438.1 GCA_028714015.1 Elusimicrobiota bacterium
TCGCGGCTCGAGACCTTCGAGGCCCGGCACAAGGAGGAGCTTCGGCCCCTTCAGGAAGCGAAGACGAAACTCGAGGGGATGATGGCCGACGCCCTTGACGAGATCGGCGTCGAGAATGTCAAGACCAGTCACGGGACGGTTTACTTTACGCGGCCCGAGAATATGAAGGTCGTGGACAAGGAGGTTTTCTTCGAGTGGGTTGTCGCCGAAGGTGCGTTCGACGTGCTCACTTCGGCGGTCAGCAAGGACGCGATCAAGGAGCGCGGCGTCATCCCTCCGGGCGTCGAGTCGGTCAAAATCAGACAGCTACGCGTGAGGAAGACATGATCGACGTTGTTATGCGGGGCGTTCTGATCGTCGCGGCCATCCTTCTCATAGCGGATGTGTTACTCATCCACGCGTTTATTGCGTGGAAGGTTTGGGAACTGTGGAGAAGCAAATAATGGCAAATGATCTCTATATCGACGACTTCGTGAAGCGCATTGCCGCGCGGACGATGGCGACTTTCAGCGACGCGAAGGCCGAAAGCCGGATGCCGCCGCATATCTCGCGACGGTCAGATCGCTTTTGGCTCGTCCAGGACGGGCAGAAGACCCCGGCTCCCGATCCGCTTACGCTCGAGTTCGTCGTCGTAGCGGTAAAGAAACCGCTCGCGCGGTTCCTCTATGATGGGGTCTATGAAGAGGGCAAGCCGCCAACCTGCTGGTCCATGGACAGCGTGACGCCCGAGGATGACGTGCCGGCGAGAGAGGCGATCTGCTGCAAAGATTGCAAGCAGGCGGAATGGGGCTCGGCCCGGTCGAAGAAGACCGGCGAGGAGATCGCGGCGTGCCGCGTCGAGAAACAGATGGCGGTCCAGGTCGTCGGCGTTCCTGGTCTCTGGCTCTTTACGGTCCCGGCGGCGTCGATCAAAAAACAGTGGGGCGCTTACGTCGAGCAGATCGAGCGCGCCGGCAAGGAGGAAGAAGCGAAGTATGGCTATGCGACGCTGACCCTCTCGACGATCGTCACGCGGTGCACCTTCGACGAGAAGCAGCAGGGCGTCTTGAACTTCAAGCCGCGCGGCTATATCGGTAACCGGCAAGTCTTCTCCGCTGACGAGTGTGACGCGCTGGAGAAGGCGCTGGACGACCACGACGCGGCGACGCGGGTCTTCTGGGGACCGAAGGGCGTCGAGCGCGAGCAGCAATACCTCGGCGCGAAGAAAGTCTCGCCGGCGATCGCCGCTCCGGCCCGCGTGGCGTCGAGCCACGAGGAAGATACGGGGCTTCCTTTCCAGACGGGCGCGTCAGTGCAGCTTGTCGCCAAGGAGGACCCGCCTTTTTTGGGCGGAGAGGTCCGCGCCGAACCCGCGGTCACTAAGCCCAAGCGTTCGGTGAAACTGCCGGTTGACGAACCGAAGATCATGACCGAGGCTTCGGACCCCGCGTCCGTCAAGTCTCTTTTGGAGGGCCTGGGAATTGGAGACCTTTGATCGAGGGCGGTTCCGAGAAAGGTTGTGCGCTGCGTCTACTAAAGCGGACATGGCCCCAGCGGACCTCGCCCGCTGGTTCGGGGTGACGCAGGCGGCGGCGACGAAATGGTGCGACGGGGGGGCTTCCCCCGTCAAGTCCCGCCGCATCCACGCGGTGCAGCTCTTGATCCTCCTCGAGAAGAACCAGAGCAAAATCCGGCAAGGCATTTACGCCAGAAACCGGCAGGAGCGGATCGCCTATGTCACGAACCTCCGCGATCAGCTCCTCGTCGATGGGCGTAACGGCCTTTCTTCGGCGTATCCTGCCGCGCGGGGGTAGCTCCTTCCCTTACTCGAAGGGGCTCCAGCCCCGCGGCGGCTGCCCGACGATCCGGAAAGCAACGGACTGGTTCGTCGGGCAGGAGATCGACTGCCACATCTCGCTCGCATCCTTCGAGGATCGGAGGGGCGGGCGGTTCAGGGCGGCGCGATCGTTCTGGGCGGACGTGGACTGCGGGGCCGGCAAGCCGTACCCGGACCAATTGACGGCCTATGCGGCGCTCGACGCCGCGATAGGAAAGGGCCTTCCCCCGCCCCTCGTGCTCAACTCGGGGAACGGACTGCACCTGATCTGGACCCTATGGGAGGACATGGATGAACCAACGTGGAGAAGTCGAGCCGCCGCCCTCAAAGCATTCGTTGCTCGCGCGGGCCTTGGCATTGATGCCCAACGAACAAGCGATCCGAGCAATGGACCGCGCGTCCCTGGAAGCATTAATTCCAAAACTGGAGGAGTTGTCGGTCTTGCTCGGCCCGCCGCGCCAATCTGGACCGGCGAAGAGTGGGATAAGCGGGTCCCGAGACTACGAGAACCTGAGTCACTATTGGGACGGGCTGGCCCTCTTGAAAAGAGAATAGCTGCCAAGACCCCGATCGAGTACGATGGGCCGGACATTGACTTCGACGGAGAGAGAATTGCAGACCTATGTCCTCAAATGTCAGCGCTGCGCGAGGGAGTACCGCTCCCGGAGCCCGTTTGGGTATCACTGCTCGGCGTGCTCAGCCATTGCCGCGGTGGAAGCGCCCTCGCTCACGAGTGGTCCGCGAAAGACGAGCGATATGACGAACAGACAGCCCAAGCCAAACTCGACTACTTTACCGAGAGAAGGTATAAGCCGACAACCTGTGATTGGTTCCGATCGAATGGCGCTGGCTATGATGGCGTTAACCCTTGCGGGGGGTGCGCTCAGTCCTGCCGGAGCCCCATCGCTCTGGGAAGAATTGTCCGAGGAGACGAAGCGCAGGTTATCAGAGGACCTAGCGGAGGGGGTGCAAGTAGCGTCTCTGGTGGAGCAGGCGAAGAGGGTGGTGAGGGATTCACACCGCCGCGGCTTCCTGAAGGTTACCGACTCGTAAAAGGCAACATCTGCGTCCTCGACGCGGAGGAGAAGGCGGTTCGGGTGTGCCAGGAGGTTTACTGCGTCGGGCATTCGGAGGCGGGGGGAAAGATTTTCTTCACTTGGGCGAAGCGGGGGCGGCTCGGCTGGGAAGAGTTCACGCTCCCGGCGTCGCAGTCCGCGGCGGAAAACGCCGAGTTCGCCGATCGCGTCCAGGTCGGTAACGCCGCGCGGACGAACACGTATCTCACGGCGGCGAAGTACGCGGTC
>JAQTNG010000439.1 GCA_028714015.1 Elusimicrobiota bacterium
AAGCGGTCGAGGTCGTAATGCGAGGCGGCGACGGACATGAACTCCATGCCGCAGCACGCGGTCACGAACGGGTACTGGAAAATGGAGTACTTGCGCGCCCAGCCGAGGGCCGCGTCGAGCTGGGTCGTCATGACGCCCGCGGGAACCGTTTCCCCTTCTAACGGCATTCGAGAACCCCCTTGCGCCAGAAGTACGCCAGCATCAGGAGGACGAGGGCGGTGAACCCCGTGATCGCCAGCATGCTTTCGAAATCGAGGACGGGCTTGGAGAGCGCCCACGGCAGCAGGAACGCCAAGTCCACATCGAAAACAACGAACAACACGGCATACCGCCAATACGAGACGGTCATCCGCTCGTAGGCGGGCGCCAGCGGCGGCAGGCCGGTCTCGTACGGAAGCTCGGCGTCGCCCTGGTGCTTGGGGCGCGGGCCGAACAGCCGGCCGGCGTTGGCGAACAGGCCGGTGACCCCGAGCACGACGAGGAGGTTGACGCCGAGGGCGAAGAGCGAAAGCTTGGTCATTTGGTCAGGGCCCCCGAGAGGCTCGACATCAGCCAGGGCGCGGCGCCGAGCAGGAGGACGCCGACGGCGCACGCGATGACGAGGGAGGCGCCGGGGCCGGTCTTGGGCGCCGGCCCGTCGGCCTTTTCAAACCACAGCTCGCGGACCATGCCGAGGTAGTAGGAGAGCGAGATCAAGGCGGCGAGCGCCCCAGACGCGGCGGGCCAGAAAAGCTCAGCGTCCACGGCGCGCCACAGCAGGAGGAGCTTCGCCATGAAGCCGCCCGTCGGCGGTATGCCGCCGAGGGAGAAGAGCAGGATCGTGAAGGCGGCGGCGGCCGCGGGCATGGCGAACCCCCGCCCTTTAAGCTGCGTTCGCGTCTCGAGGCCTGAGTATTTGAGGAACGCGAACGTCCCGTTGCTCATGAACGCGTAGGCGCCGAGGAAGAACAGGATGGCCGAGACGCCGTCCGCGGAGCGGCCGGCGGCCGCCCAGGCGCCGACGCCGATGATGAGCAGGCCGGCGTTGGAGACCGAGGAGTAGGCGAGCAGGCGCTGCAGGCGCTCCTGGCGCAGGGCCATGATCGAGCCGACGAGCGCGGTGACCGCGCCGACGGCCGGCAGGTACGCGGCGAACTTCGCCTGCGGCGCGAGCTCGCACAGGCGCATCAGGAACAGGACCGCCGCGGACTTCATCGCGGTGGACAGGAAGCCCGACACCTCGGGCGCGGCGGCCTCGTACACGTCGGGCAGCCACCAGTTCAGCGGGAAGGCGCCGAGCTTGAAGAGGGCGGCGGCCGCCATCAAGGTCGCGCCCGCCTGGCCGAGCGATGTAAGGGCACTCGATCCCGCAAGGGATCGAGTGTCGGCGTAGTACATCGCCAGGCCGAGCATGAACAAAGCGCCCGCGACCCCGCCCGCGAAGAAATACTTGATCGCCGCCTCGAGGCCCCGCGCGCCGGGGCGCGAGCGCGCGACGAGCAGATAGGCCGGCAGGGACATGAACTCGAGCGCGACGAACAGCATCGGCAGGTTCGCCGCCGCGGCGAGCAGGGACATGCCGAGCGTGGAGCCCAGGAACAGGGCGGCCATGACGTCGTCCGTGCCGTCGAGCCACAGCGCGAGCGGCAGGGCCCCGAGGTAGATCAGGTACTGCCAGCCGATGCTCTTCGAATCGCACAGCAGGATCGGCGAGACGAGAACGTCGGAAGGCGTCCACACCGCGAAGAGCATCGCGCACGCGATCGCGGCGACGGCGAGCGCGCGCAAAGCGAGCGCGGGCGGACGCTTCATCAGGCCGAGCGACAGCGTCCCGAGAACGCCCGCCACGAGCGCCGCCTGCGAACCCATGGGGATCATCGTCATCGGACCAGCCCCCGGAGAGCGGGCTCGAAAAAGGCCAGCCACGGCCTGGGCGCCAGGCCGATCCACAGCATGAGGCCGGAGAGCGTCCACAGCACGAAGCGTTCGCGCAGATTCAGATCCGTGACCTTGTCGCTGACCGAGCCGGGGCCGGCGGGCGCCCAGAACACGGCCTGGAAGGCGGGCAGGGCGTAGGCCGCGGCGAGCGTCACGCCGAGCACCCCGGCGAAGGCCAGTATCGGCAAGGTCGCGAGCGCTCCGGACAGCGACATGAACTCGCCGACGAAGCCGTTGAGGCCGGGCAGGCCCACGGAGGCCAGCGTGGAGAACCCGAAGAAAAACGCGAGATACGGCGCGCGGGAGGCGAGGTCGCCGAAGTCGGCGAGCCCGCGCTTGTGCGAGCGCTCGTACATGAAGCCGACCATCAGGAACAGCGCGCCGGTGGTGAGGCCGTGATTGACGAGCTGGAGCGTGCCTCCGGTCAATCCCTGGCTCGTGCGCGAGAGCACGCCGAGCAGGCAGAAGCCGAGATGCGCGATCGAGGAGTAGGCGATCATGCGCTTGAGGTCGGTCTGCGCCATCGCGCACAGCGCCCCGTAGATCGTGCTGAACGCGGCGAGGCCGCCCAGTATCGGCAGCGCGTCGAAGGACAGGGTCGGGAACAGCGGCAGGGCGACGCGCAGCAGGCCGTACACGCCCATCTTGAGCATCACGCCGGCGAGCATGACCGAGCCCGCGGCGGGCGCCTCGGTGTGCGCGTCGGGCAGCCAGGTGTGCAGCGGGACCATCGGGATTTTCACGGCGAAGCCGAGCACGAGCCCCCAGAACACGAGCGGGGCGGCGCTTCCGAGCGCCGCGGCGTCGAGCACGGCGAGGTCCCAGGTCCAGACTCCGGTGACGCGGTGGTGGGCGCTCACAAGCGCCAGCAGGGCCAGCAGCATGAACACCGAGCCCGCGAACGTGAACAGGAAGAACTTCACCGCGGCGTGCAGGCGGTTGCTCGAGCCCCACAGGCCGATGATGAAGAACATCGGGATGAGGGTGGCCTCCCAGAACACGTAGAAGACGAACAGGTCGCGCGCCAGGAACACCCCGCAGAGCGCGGAGGCCAGGCCGAGGAAATTGGCCCAATAAGCTGAGCCGACCTCGAGATTCCAAGAGGCGAAGACGCAAATCAGGTTCAGGAAGGCAGTCAAGCCGATGAGGGAGAGCGATAAACCATCCGCGGCGAGCAGATAGGAGACGCCGAAGGCCAGCCGG
>JAQTNG010000440.1 GCA_028714015.1 Elusimicrobiota bacterium
AGATGGGGATGGGCGCCGATTACAGCCTGCGCGACCTCAAGCTCGTGGAATCGAAAGGAGGAGTTAAATGAGACAGCTGACCATCGCCGCGATTCTCGCGGTCGCCGTTGCCGCAAACGCCGGCGCCGCGCCGAGCCACATCGACCCCTCGGCGAAAAGCGAGACCATCACGGGAGAACTGCTCGACATGTCCTGCTTCATGATGCACGAGGGCAAGGGCGCCAAGCACGCGAAGTGCGCCGGCGCCTGCGTGCTGGGCGGCGCGCCGCTGGGCTTGCTGACCAAGGACGGGAAGGTCCTTCTCGTCGTGGGCGACCACGAGGACCAGAAGCCCTTCGCCGAGGCCAAGGCGATGGCGGGCTCCAACGCGAGGATCACCGGCAAGGTGATCACCCGGGGCGGACTGACGGCCATCATCGTGAGCAAGGCGGAGAAGCCCTAGGTGGAGTTCAAGCTCTACCATCTGCACCCGGCGGCCGTCCACTTCCCGATCGCGCTGCTCGCGCTCGGGGGTGCGGCCGCCGGACTGCGGCTGCGCAAGAACGCGCCGGAATGGCTGGCGAAGGCCGAATCCTGGCTTCTCTGGCTCGGGACCCTGTCCGCCTGGGCGGCTCTGGGCCTGGGGCTGCTCGCCGAGAAGACGGCGCCCCACAGGGCGCTGGCTTGGGAGGTCATGGCCGATCACGAGACGCTGGCCTGGTGGACCGTCTCGGTATTCGGCGCTCTCGCCTGCCTGCGGCTGTTCGCGGTGAAAACGGGGCGCGATTCGGGAAAGTTCCGCGCCGCGCAGGCCCTTCTATGGGCGGTCGGCCTCGGCCTGCTCGTCGCGACCGCCATGCACGGCGCGGAGCTGGTCTACGGCTTCGGCCTGGGGGTCGGCGCGCCGTAGGCGCTGATGCTCGCCCGGATAAATAGAGGACGGGCGCCGGTTGCCCGCGGGAACCTGGGGTAAGGTCCCGCGAATCGGCGCCCGTCGAATCGGTTTTCCTTAGGGCAGCTTGCCGGCGTCGATCATGCCCGCGCCCTGAAGGTCCGAGCTCAGGCCGGGCAGCGGCGTCGCCGCCTTCTTGAGCATCGCGCGCACCGCGGCGGGAGTGGCGGCGCCGCGGGCCACCGCGAGCGCCGCCAGGCCCGCCACGTGGGGGGTGGCCATCGAGGTGCCCGAGAGCTCCACGTAGCCGCCTCCCATCTTGACCGACTTCACGTCCACGCCGGGCGCGATGAAGTCCACCTCGGGTCCGCGGCTCGAGAAGTCGGCGACCGCGTCTTTATTGTCGGAGGCCGCGACGGCGATGGTCTCCGGGTAGCTGGCCGGGAATCCGACGGGGCCGCCCGAGTTGCCGGCCGCGGCGACGATGGTCAGCCCGGCCTTGCTCGCGGCCGTGACGGCGCGCTTGAGCGCCTCGCTGCCCGTGTCGGCGCCGAGGCTCATGTTGGCGACCTTGATGCCGTGGCTCGCGGCCCACTCGATGCCCGCGATCACGTCGGAGAAGCCGCCGTTGCCGTCCTTGTCGAGGACCTTGACCGCGTAGAGCTTGGCCAGCGGCGCCACGCCGACGACGCCCTTGCCGTCGCGCTTGCCGGCGATCGTGCCGGCGACGTGCGAGCCGTGGCCCTGGTCGTCGTCCCACGCGTCGGGCTTCTTGGGGTCGAGGGCGTTGAAGCCGCCGATGACGACGCCGATCAGGTCCGGGTGCGTCCGGGAGATGCCGGTGTCGATGATCGCGACGGCCGTGCCCTGGCCCTGGCCGCGCGGCGTGGTCCAGGAGGCGGCGGCGTTCACGCGGAGAATGCCCCACGGCTGCTCGGGGTCCGCGGCGGCGACCGGCTTGAGGGCGCCGATCTTCTTGAGGATGTCCTTCGCCGCGTCGCCGAACGCGAACTGAGCGACCGGCACCGGCGGCGCCGCCGTGACCGCCTTGAGCCAGTTGATCTTCCGGTCGGTCTCGACGAGGTCCACCTGGAACGTGCGCATGAGCTTGGTCTCGGCGCTGTCGGCGCGGAAGGCCGGGAGCTCGATGACGATCGCGTTGATCGAGGGAAGCTCGCGCACGACCGCGCAGCCCACGCTTTGCGCGAGCTTGCGGCAGGTGTCCGCCGTCACTCCCCGCTTGCAGGCGACGATCTTCTGGACGGTGTCGCCGGCTTCGAGCGGGCAGAATTGCGCCCGGGCGGAAACGGCTGCGAGAAGGGCGGTGAGGATCACGAGGGAGGGGCGCAGGGGGCTCATGGACCTAATGTTAACCGGGTCCTTAGGCCCACAGAAGGGCCAGGAGGCCTAGGGCTCACTAGGCCCAAAGGCCTAGAGCCCGGGGCTCGCGGGCCTAGACCTTATGCCGCCGCTTTCTTGCCCGTACGGCCCAGAGCGCCCGGCCGGGGCTCCGCTACAATATCAGCAGACGACAGACCATACGCAGGGAGCACACCTCTCATGGCCCGACGCCTCAAACGCCTCGTCTCGACCGTCTTATCCAGCGCCCTCGTAGCCTGCTCCATAGGCTTCGACGCGCAGCAAGCCGCCGCGCAGACCCTCACCGGCCGCGCCGCATCCGTTTCGGCGATGCCGCAGATCGGCCTCGGCGTCACGAACGCGCCGATGCCCTCGATGGCGCCTCCCGTTTTGTCCCTGACGGCTCCGTCGCTCTCGGCTCCCGCGGCCGCGCTCTCCGCCCCCGCGATCGCCGCCCCCGTCGCCGCCGCTGCGGCCGCGCTCACGCCCGCCGGCCCCGCCGCCGCGATCGCCGAGTCGCTCAAAGCCGTCGCGCCCGCGCTTCAGGCGCTGGCCAAGCCCGAGACCGCCGGCTCGGCGGCGAGCGTCGCGGGCCGCGACCTGGAAGACGTCCTGACCGGAGCGAAATCCGCGCGGACCTCCGGCGAGATCTCCGCGGTCTCCGCCGGCGCCCCGTCCGCCCTGGCCCCGCAGCTCTCCGCGCCCTCGGCGGCGCCCGAGGCCCCGAAGGCCTCCGAGGTTCCCGCCGCGATCCCGGCGCCGTTCAAGTCGATCGCGTCCGCTTCCTCCTATAGCGTCCATCGCCTCGCGCTGAAGGCCGTCGCCGTTCTCACCGGCGCGGTGTTCACGCTCCCGCAGGCCGGCCCGGCGCTCACCGCCAGGAT
>JAQTNG010000441.1 GCA_028714015.1 Elusimicrobiota bacterium
TGCGTCCTTAAGTACCCTTTGTCCTCGGGAAGTATGTTCGGGATGTCCTGGAGGAAGCGCGCGTCCACGGCCCGCTCCCCGGATTCCCGCACGAGGCCGCGCAGGCGCAGCGCGCCCTCGTCGAGCGCCCGGGACTCATCCTCGAGCCGGCCCGCCTCGCGGCTGAGGGCCTGCGCGTCGCGAGAGATCGCGCAGGCGCGCCAGCCGAACGCGCCGGTCCAGAGCACGAGCGCCAGCGGGTACACGGTCCGGCCGAACGCGTTCTCGCTCACCTGGTTATTTTACGAAATCTAAGCGGGCGAACTCGCCGTCAGGGGAGCGGGATTTCGTCCGACGGGTCGTCCGGGCGCGTGGCCTTGGGCGCGCGGCGCTCGGCGGCCAAGGGCGAGAGCGCGCGGGCGGCGGCGTCGGCGATTTCGGAGGCGCTCGCGAAGGCGTCGCCGCGAGGGTGGGCGGCCGAGCGCAGCACGGCGTCGCCGGTGCGCGCGTCGAGCGCGGAGATCTCGAGGGAGCGCCAGCTCGGATCGAGCGACAGGAAGACGATCGCGTCCGCGCCGGTCGCCCGGCGGATTTCGTCGAGGAGGCGGGGGCTGCGCGCCGCCTCGAGGCTCAGCGCCGAGCCCGCCAGGACGCTGTCGGACTCCTCGAGCGCGGACGCCGTCAGGCCCGCCGACTCGAGGCGCGAGACGAGCGCGCGGGAAATCTCCACGCCCTTGCCGCGCGCGCCGCGCGTCGCGGCGACCGCCACGGTCCGGGCGCGGAACGAGGGCGAGTTGGAGAGAACGTCGTTGCGCTCCGAGGGGGCGCAGGAACCGAGAAGCAGGGCCGTCAGCAGAAGCCGTCTCACGGCTTAAGTATGGATGAAGGAGGCCCGGGCGTCCAGCCCCCGGTGGGCCGGGCTCCGCCCGGCCTACCAGCCGTCGTTGTCGTCGTCGTGGCCTTTGCCCTTCTTTCCGCCCTTGCCGCCCTTCTTGTCGAAGCCCTCGCCGCGGGGCTTCTTCTTGTTGTCGTAGCGGTTCTTGCGGTCGGAGAAAGCCTTGCTGTCCGCGCCGAAATTGGGATTGCGCTCGCCGAAGCCGCCGGCGGGCCTGGGCGCGCCGCCGCCGCCGCTGGGGCGGGGCGGGAATCCGCCCGCCGGGCGAGGCTCCATCGGGCGCGCCTCGTTGACCATGATGCGGCGCGTGCCGAGCGTGAAATTGTTGAACTTCAGGAGCGCGGCCGCCGCCTGCTCGTCGGTCGTCATCTCGACGAAGCCGAAGCCTTTCGACTTGTTGAGGGCCCGATCGATGATCACCTTCGCGCTCACGACGGCACCGCAGGCGCCGAACAGCTCCTTGAGCTGAGCATCGTTCATTTCGTACGGCAGGCCGCCCACGAACAGCTTCTTACCCATTGATCAATCTCTCCTTGCGATGATGCGTCTCGGCAACCGGCACCGGCGATAGTCTACTTCGGGCTCATCGGCCCCGGAACGACGGGGTTCTGATTCACGAACAGCGCGAGCACGGCGGGGTCGGACTTCGGCGGCTTCGAGACGAAGCCGCGCAGCTCCTCGGGCACGAGCTCGGGCTTCTCGAAGACGCCGTGGTCGTGGGTGAGCTGGCTGTCGAGCGAGGTCATGTCGCCGGCGACCGCGGCCGTCGGCACCATGCGGATGGTGTCCCAGGGGCAGTCCTTGGCGCAGAGCTGGCAGCCGATGCAGATGTCGTAATTGACGTAGACTCCCCTGGCCGCGGGCTCCTCGTCGCCGAACTTCTCGATGCACGACGGGACCGGGCAGACGGCGATGCAGACCTCGCAGCCGGTGCAGGCGTCGAGGTTGATGAGCGCCTTGATCCGGGCTTTGGACGCGCCCTTGACGAGGGCGGCGCGGCGCGCGTCGGTCTGAGGGGCGGCCATTAGACGGCCTCCAGGATGGCTTCGGCGTGGCCGGCGACGGACACCTTGCGCTCCGCCTGCAGTATGCGGCCGGTCGGACCGATCACGAAGGTCGAGCGCACGACGCCCATGAACTTGCGGCCGTAAAGGGTCTTCTCCTTCCAGACGCCGTACGCGCGGCAGATTTCCTTGTCCTCGTCGACGAGCAGAGGAAACGGCAGGCCGTGCTTGGCCTTGAAGCTGGCGTGGGATTTCGCCGGATCGGGGCTCACGCCCAGGATGCGCGCGCCTTTTTTGACGAACGCGTCATAGTGGTCGCGGAAGTCGCAGGCTTCGGTCGTGCAGCCCGACGTGTTGTCCTTCGGATAGAAATAAAGGACGACGGTCTTGCCTTTGAGCGCCTTGAGCGACCAGGTTCGGCCGGTCTCGTCTGCGGCGGAGAAATTGGGAGCCTTGTCGCCGACGGCGACGGCCTTCGTCTTGATTACGGGCACCCGGTGATTGTAACAGGAATGGACGGGGGCGGTCAACGCTCGGCGCCGAGAAGACGCCGCGCGGCCTGGCGGAGGTCGTCGATGTCGAAAGGCTTGGCGAGGTACTCGGATTTGGTCCTGGAGAGGAAGTCGAGGACGCTCGGGTTGAGGATGTCGCCCGTCACGAAGAGCACCTTCGCCCTCGAGCGCCCCCCTCCCGCGGCCAGCCTCTTGAAGATGTCCGGCCCCTTCACCCGCTCCATCTCCATGTCGGAGATGACCAGGTCGAACTCCCCCGTTTCCAGGAGCTTCAGCGCCTCGACGCCTCCGTGCGCGACCGCCACCTCGTCGCCGTCCTCCCGCAGCAGGCGGGCGATCACCTCGGCGATGTCGGCCTCGTCGTCGGCGACCAGGACGCGCTTGCCCGGCGACGGGGGATGCCGGACCGGCTCCTCCACCCTCTCGAACCGCTCGAAGTCCGCGGCGCTGCCGGCGGGAAGGTCGAGCGTGAACGCGCAGCCCCGCCCGGGACGGCTGTCGAACGAGATGTCCCCCCCGTGCTCGCGCGCGATCTGGCGGCAGATCGACAGGCCGAGCCCCGTCCCGCGTCCAGGCTCCTTCGTCGTGAAGAACGGCTGGAACAGCCTCTCCGCGGCCTCGGGCGGGACGCCGGGGCCGTTGTCTTCGACTCGGATGAAGGCCCGCGCGCCGTCCGTTCCGGTGCGCAGGATCAGACGCTTGCCCTCCGGATAGCGCACG
>JAQTNG010000442.1:0-665 GCA_028714015.1 Elusimicrobiota bacterium
GTCCCGGTCCCGACTCCTCAATCGGTGCCGCAGGACTCGAAGACGACGGCGGACATGAAGGGCAACGTCGTCATCGCGGAGATTTGGGACAAGGTCGGGTGGCGGCGCATCTACCTGATCCCCGGGTACGACAAGCCGGTCGGGAAGACGACGGCGTACCCGTACATGGACGTCTACGGGCGTCCGCTGTTCCCCGACTTCTTCCCGTGCGCGTGGCGCACGCCGTGGTCGAGGCAGCGCGAGATTCCCGCGCGAGTGCTCGGGCTTCCTGGCATCGAGCCGATGTGGGGACCGCAGATCGAGTACATCAAGACGATCTCGGCGTTTATCCTCGCCTGCAAGTCGTCGGCGCGTGTGTTCCTCGTCGGACCTGGGATCTCGCAGGCGAGTCTGACGGCGGTCGCACAGGCGCAGGACTCGGCCTTCGTCCAGTTCGGCGGCGACGACGTGCCCGGAAGCGGCGGCGCGGTCGGCAACGCGACGGCGCCAGCCAACGCCAAGATTTCCGACTACTTCTCGCAGTTGCCGATGCCTCCGGCGCCGAGGGACTACCTCGTAGCGGCGCAACAGGTGAAGGCCGAGGCGTACGAGTCGGTCGCGATCACGTCGGCGTCGATGACGGGGCAGCCGCAGGCGTCCACGGCGTCGCAGGAGAGCATGATCGC
>JAQTNG010000442.1:675-3110 GCA_028714015.1 Elusimicrobiota bacterium
GGGCTGGGACGACCAGCGGAGACGTCAAGGCGACGTTCGAGAGCATGGACGCCGAACTGGCGATGAAGTCGCTGATGTCGTTCTTGGAGTTCGCGAGCCCGCAGGAGTTCGAGGCGTTCTTGGGCGCCGCCGCACTCCAGCCGAGGCCGCCCGACCAGGCGCCGACGGTAGGACCGGACGGGGTGATGATTCCGGCGCCTCCTCGTCCGTCGATCGTGGAGGCGATGCAGTCGATCGACCTCGTCGGGTGCAAGATGATCTCCCGGTTCTCGTCGTCCACGCGAGCCGAGAACTTCATGCGGATCAAGTCGATCACGGACACGCTCGCGGCGGTGAACCTGATCCGCGACGGGGCCGGGATGCCGTACGCGGATCTCGCGACGCTGATCGAGAAACTGCTGACCGAGCAGGACATGGAATTCGTCAAGTACCAGCAGACGGAAGCCGAGGTCGCGTTGAAACTTCAAGCCCTGATGGCGGGCCGGGACCCGTCGCAGCCGGCCGGGGTACCGAAGCCGGACGAGACCGGACGGACGGCGGGAGGCGGTCGCGGAGGCGGGGCGTCCCCGGGTCGGAACACGCGCGGGAAGGGCATGGGCGGTCCGCCGGAGCACGCCGAGGCTGGCGCCAGCGGGAACATGCACCGGATGGCGACGAGCGCGAATCAGTAGACGTCCGATAACGCTTCGTTGCGTCCGATAACCGTCGTGGTACCGTTCTACGCGAAGCGACCGGGCGTTCCGGTCGCCGCACGACGTTCTCAAGGACGACCCCGTGCCCGATTCGTGGTCCCCGGAAGTCGCGGCGAGTTTTCAGAAGGCGTCAGCGGAGATGCAGGCCAAGGCCAAGCAGGCCGAGGTGAGCGCCGCCGCGAGGGTCCTGGCGAAAGCCAACAAGACCCCGACGCCCGAGACTCCCGCGCCGACGGACAAGACCGCAGCGGACGCGAGTGTCGTTGCCCCGAGCGCAGACGCTTCCACCGGACAAGGCGCGACGCCCCCGGAGAAGCCGACGACGCTCGACATGTCTTTCATTTCCGAGAAGGTTCGCTCACGGATTCACGTTGACGACGATGAGGCGCTGGCCGAATTGAAAAACGGCTATCTAGCTCATCCGGCGGCCACCAAGAAGTTTCAGGAAGCCTCCGCGATGCTGGAAAAGGCGCAAGCCTTGGAACGCGACGCGCAGAACTACCGGGACTTGGTGTCGGATCCTGACGTGGCGGCGGTTGTCGCGAAGGCGGCTTTGGATAAGGCGAGCGGCAAGAAGCCGACGCCCCCGGAAGCCTCCGTCGTCGATGACCTCGACACGCTGGACCCGAAGGCCGTCGTCGCACGGATCGACAAGTCGAAGGTGGAGGCGAAAGCCGAAGCCTTGGCAGAGTTGCGAGCGGAGTTGTCGGCCCCCGACAAGTATCGCGCCGCGATGAACGCGCAGATCGGCGCCTACGCCGTGAAGCACGGAGTCGACCAGACGACGATGACCGAGGCCGTCCGTCTTGCGATCGAGGACTTGGGTCCCGACGCGCAGGTGAGTCCCGAACAGGTCCCGACCCTCTTGCCCGCGTACGTGCGCCTGGCTCGCCTCACCGCGAAGCCCGCCGCGTCGCCCGAGAACAAGGTCGCGGCACCGAGCGCACCGACAGGAACCGAAAGCGTGGCGTCCCCCACGGGCCGAGCTGGTCCGCACGCTACGAGCGTAGTTCCGTTCCCTTCGCACTTCGTCAACGGCGAGCCCCCCCGTGGGAAGCCGACCCCGGCGCAGTACGAACAGGAAATGCTCTTTGCGGCGCGGAAGCGGCACGGCCCTCAAGTGACACTTGAGGACCTTCGGGCGGCGATGGCTACACGCTGATCGACCGGCTCGGGGTTCCTCGATCTGAGGACCCATGCCCACGTTCCCGTCTTTGACGCTGTCCTTCGCGGACGCGCTGACGCAGCACTTCCAGGAGTTCGGCGAGAAGCGTCTGAACTCGCAGGCTTGGCCGCGCTCGCCGCTGGTCGAGATCCTGTCCCAGAACGGCAAGCCCTACATGGGCGGCGAGTACATGACCGAAGTGCTCGAGGACGGCTACACGCCGACCGGCGACGCCTTCGGAGAGGGCTCGGTGCTGCCGGTCAGCCAGCACAACATCAGCCTCCCGGCGATGTACACGCCCAAGATCTTCTACGAGGACGTCTACCTCGACGGCTTCCGCCGGGACAAGATCATGACGAACGGAGACATGGGTCCCGTTCTTCAATGGGCGGACGAGCAGACGCAGGCGGGCGGACGACGTGCGCGCGAAAACCTCGCGCTCATGGTGTGCGCCGCCGCGACGGGGACCGCCCCCGACGGCTCGACGCGCGTCCGGTCGATCTTCGACGTCGTCAAGGCGTCCGGCTCGCTCGGCAACGTCGATCCCACGCAGTTCACTTGGTGGGCGTCGGTGGTCG
>JAQTNG010000443.1 GCA_028714015.1 Elusimicrobiota bacterium
CGCCGCGCTCCCCGTCCTTGAATGTCGGCACCTCGACGGGAAACACGCGCATGACGGTGCGGCTGTCGGTCCACCAGAACTTGTCGCCGGTGCGCTCGCCCTCGCCGTAGGTGAGGGACAGATCGCGCGCCAATTCCTCGGCGGTCTTCTCGCCGGAGCGCTTGGCGTTGTAGATGACCTGGATGTCGACGAGCCTGCCTCTCTTGAAGCCGAGCATCAGCGCCTGCGTCCACAGCGGGAAGCTTTTCGCGTACGCGCGCTCGACGCGGTAGCGCGTCACGCGTCCCCGGGGATCGATGTGCGAAGGCCAGTCCTGCGCCGGCGGATAGATGCGCTGCACGTCCTCAAGGCTGTCGCCGAGCTGGAGCTCCGCGAGATAGCGCTGGATCGGGGGCGGATCCTCGTAGCCGTCGTCGCCGGCGAACGCGGGCAGCGCGAGCAGGCCGAGCAGGAGGAAGGCGCGCACTACCGCGCCGCCCGCGCCTTGCGGCGCGAGCCGGCCTTCGCGTAGTACCGGGGGCCGGCGTAGTGCTTGAAGGTCACCTTGGCGACCTTGGTGATGAAGTCCTTGGCCGTCGAGTAGGAGCGATTCTGACCGGTCAGCACGGTGATCGCGTAGTCGCCTTGCGGCGTCAGGAAAATCGCCGAGTCGTGGCAGGCCTGGCGCAGAAGGCCGGTCTTGTGCGCGATCTCCCAGCCCGCGGGCATGCCCTTGGCCAGGCGGGAGGCGACCGCCTTGGGTTTTTTAAGGATATCGAGCATGACCTCGCTCGACACCTTGTCGACGGCCTGGCCCGTGTAGATCTTGTCCATCAGCGAGCTCATCTCGCGCGCGGTGGTGTAGTTCTCATGCATGACGCGCCCGCCCTGCAGGCTCATGCCTTCCTCATAGATGCCCGTATACAGGAGCCCCATGCGCGGAAATTGCTGCTGGACGTAGCTGACGCCGATGCGGTCGAGGACCATCTTGGTCGCCGTGTTGTCCGACTCGTTGATCATGTGGACGAGCAGCTCGCGCACGGTGAGCTTCGTGCCGTCCGGGCGCCACTTCAGCGAACCCGAGCCGCCGACGCGGTTGCGCCTCGTGATCGCGATGCGCTCGTCGAGGTTCAGCTGCCCGTCGCGTATCTTGTAGAACGCCGCGATCATGACGGGGACCTTGATCAGGCTCGCCGCCGGGAACAGATCGTCGGGGTGATGCATCCAGGTCCGGCCCGTTTTCAGGTCCTTCAGATAAATCGAGACGCGCCCGGGATACTTTTCGGCCATCTTGTCGAGCTCGCCCGTCATCGCCTCCCACTGGGCGTCGCGCGGATCCGGAGAAATCGTGGGCGCCGGGACAGGTCCGATCGACGGCGTCGCCGGAGAGGCGATGACGGCCGTCGCGAAAGGCTCGGCCGCCGGCGCGACGGGGGCCGGGGCGAGAAGGACCTTGCCGAGGGACGCGGGAGCCGCGATCTCGGCCACTTCCTGGTCCTCCTCGGGGCGGCCGGCCTCCTCGTTCCAATCGAGCCGGTAGCCGAGCCCGTAGGACAGGCCGATGACGGCGATCGCCGAGACGAGCAGGAGGTCGGTGCCTTGCGCGCGCAAGGCCTCCCAACGGATGCGCCTGTCGACGAGGATTCGGCTCATGCCTGTTCTCTGAGGATAACAGGGACCGGTCCCCTTCGCCAGGGGCGAAGGGGACCAACCGCCCTGTTAATTACTGAGCCTTGACGACCGGATTCTTGGAGAACGCCAGCTTGTCGTTGGCCGTGTCGACCTCGACGTAGATGGTGTCGCCGCGCTCGAACTTCTTGAGCAGGATGTCCTCGGACAGAGGATCCTCGACCGACCGCTGGATCGTGCGGCCGAGCGGGCGGGCTCCGTAGTTCACGTCGAAGCCGTTCTTGATGAGGAACTTCTCGGTTTCGGCGCTGAACTCGATCTTGTAGCCCTGGGCCTCGATCTTCGCGCGGACCTTGGCGAGCATCATCACGAGGATCTCGGTCATCTCCTTCTCGTTGAGCGGGTGGAAGACGATGATGTCGTTGAGGCGGTTGATGAACTCGGGCGAGAAGACGCGCTTGACCTCGTCCATGACCGTCTCCTTCATCTTCTTGTAGTCGCGCTGATCCTGGTCGGCCGCGTCGGCCGCGGCAAAGCCCAGGGATTTCCCCTTGGAAATCAGGCGGGCGCCCACGTTCGAGGTCATCAGCACGATCGTGTTCTTGAACGACACCTTGTGGCCGAGGTTGTCGTTGAGCACGCCGTCGTCCATCACTTGGAGCAAAATATTAAAGATGTCGGGGTGCGCCTTTTCGATCTCGTCGAGGAGCACGACGGAATAGGGTTTCCGACGAACGGCCTCGGTCAATTGACCGCCCTCTTCGTAGCCCACATAGCCGGGAGGCGCTCCAATCAGGCGGCTAACGGCGAATTTCTCCATGTATTCGGACATGTCGATCCGGATCATGGAATCTTCATTCCCGAACATGAACTCAGACAACGCTCTTGCGAGCTCCGTTTTACCTACGCCCGTCGGTCCGAGGAACATGAAGGAGCCGATCGGCTTTTTGACGTCCTTGAGGCCGGCGCGAGAGCGGCGGATCGCCTGGGACAAAGTCTTGATCGCCTCTTCCTGGCCGATGACCCGCTTGTGGAGGTTGGCCTCCATGTGCACGAGCTTCTCGGTCTCGGTCTCGGTCAGAGCGGTGACGGGCACGCCCGTCCACTTGGACACGACGGCCGCGATGTCTTCTCCCGTGATGGTCGGGGTCGACTGGTCGCGCTTCTCGCGCCACTTCTTCTTGTTCTCCTCGAGGGCCTTGCGCAGCTCCTTTTCCTTGTCGCGCAGGCGGGCGGCCTTCTCGTACTCCTGGCCGGAGATGGAGGCGGACTTTTCCTTGACCACCTTCTCGATCTCGACCTCCTTGTCCTTGAACTCGGGCGGCGTCGCCGAGGACTGCAGGCGAGCGCGCGAGCCGGCCTCGTCGATGAGGTCGATCGCCTTGTCGGGCAGGAAGCGCTCGGAGATGTAGCGGTCCGAGAGCTCGGCGGCGGCGCGCAGCGCGCTGTCGTCGTACTTGATCTTGTGGTGCGCCTCGTAC
>JAQTNG010000444.1 GCA_028714015.1 Elusimicrobiota bacterium
CGGCAACGCCCACCGCATCAGCTTCACCCTGCGCTGGGGGCGGTCCGACGATCCCGCGACCGCGAAGGCGCCGGAGGAGGGCTCGCCCGAGGCGTATCTCGCCCGGGCGCAGGCCGCGATGGACCGGGGGGACTACGTCGCGGCCAAATCCTTCCTCGTCGTGGGCCTGCGCGGCCTCCCCGCCGGCGACCGCCGCCGCGTCCGGTTCCAGGAAAGGACCGGATCGCTTCTCCTTCTGCAGCGGGACTTCCGCGGCGCCATCCAGGCGTACGCCGAGGGCGTCAACCTCGCCTTCGCCGACGGCTACGCCGACCAGAGCGTCGCCGATTCTTACATAGGGATCGGGATGTGCTTCGCGGCGGGCAAGAACTATCGGGACGCTCAGCGCAGCTTCCAAAAGGGGCTGGCGATGGGGCCGTCGCCGGCGGCGCTCGAAGTCGCCCAGTCCCGGCTCAAGGAACTGAAGGGGCTTGACCCCTCGCCTTAAGCCGCGACTATGCTACCCTCCGGCCTGTGATTCTGTTCCTGACGCTGTTTTTCGTCTCGGGGTTCTGCAGCCTGGTGTATGAAGTCGTCTGGCTGCGCCTGGCGATGGGCGCCTTCGGCGTGACCGCCCCGTTCGTCTCCCTATTTCTCTCCGTCTTCATGGCGGGACTGGGCCTGGGCAGCTGGGGCGCGGGACGGCTGTGCAGGCGGCTCGAGGACTCGTCGGCTTCCCGCGCCTTGCGGCTCTATGCGGGCGCGGAATTAATGATCGCGCTCTCGGCTTTCGCCGTGCCGTTTCTTTTGACCTCGAGCCGCGATCTCCTCGCCGGCGCTTTTGGAGGAGTGGCCTGGGGCTCCTCCGGCTACTATTGGGCCTCGGGCGCATGCACGGCTCTGGCCCTGCTTCCCTGGTGCGCGTGCATGGGCGCGACCTTCCCGCTGGCGATGGCCGCCATCACGAAGCGCTTCAAGGCCCGGTCGGCGGATTCGTTCAGCTATCTGTACCTCGCCAATGTCGTCGGCGCCGGTCTGGGGACCTTGGCTTCCGCCTTCATCCTGATCGAGGTCTTCGGCTTTCGCGGCACGCTGCATGTCGCCGCCGGTCTCAACATCGCGATCGCCGCCGCCGCTTTGGCGGCCAGCTTCATGCCCTCCATGGGAGGATCCGGCGGCGTCGCCGCGCCCGCGGCGCCGCGCGCGGCGTCCGGCGCGCGGCCGGACACGCTGATGCTGCTCTTCATGACCGGCCTCGTGAGCATGGCGATGGAGGTCGTGTGGACCCGTCAGTTCACGCCGTATTTGGGCAACTCGGTCTATGCGTTCGCTCTGGTCCTGGCGGCGTACCTGCTGGCCTCCTTCGCCGGCGCCTGCCTTTACCGCGCGCGCATCGGCAAGGGCGACGCTCAATACGACGGCGCCTGGGTTTTCTCGGGGGCGCTCAGCCTGCTGCCGCTCTACGCGGCCGATCCGTATCTGCCCGTGAACTCCTACCTGAGGATCGTAGTCGGGATCGTGCCCTTCTGCGGCGCGCTCGGCTTCCTGACGCCCGCGCTGATCGACCGGTGGTCGGAGGGGGACCCCCGCCGGGCGGGCGCGGCCTACGCGGTCAACATCATAGGCTGCATACTGGGGCCTCTGATCGCGGGCTTCGGGCTTTTGCCGCGGATGGGGGAGCGCGGCGCGCTGGCCCTCTTGGCCGCGCCGCTGTTCGTCGCGGGGCTGCGCGCCGCCCGGCGTCAGCGCGGCGGCGCGCTCGCGCTCGGCCGCGTCGCCTCCGTGCCGCTGTACGGCGGAGCCGTGCTGCTGGCGGCGATGATCGTCGTTTTTTCCAGCTCGTTCGACGATGAAGTGGAGAGGGTCAACGAGAACGCGAGGATCAAGCGCGACTACCAGGCCACCGTGACCGCGGCGGGGTCGGGCATGGAGCGCATCCTCCTGGTCAACAACATCGGCATGACCCGGCTGACGCCGACCACCAAGATCATGGCCCATCTGCCGCTCGCCTTCCTGCCCCGGCCGCCGAAGAACGCGCTGGTTATCTGCTTCGGGATGGGCACGACTTTCCGGTCGCTCCTGTCATGGGGCATACCCGCCACCGCGGTCGAGCTCGTGCCGAGCGTCCCGGGCTTTTTCGGGTTCTTCCACGAGGACGCGGCGAAGGTGATGGCCTCTCCCAATGCCCATGTGGTGATCGACGACGGCCGCCGCTTTCTGACGCGCTCGGCCGAGCAATATGACGTCATCACGCTCGACCCCGCGCCGCCGATGACCGCGGCGGGGACCAGCTTCCTGTTCTCCGAGGAGTTCTACGACGCGGCCAAGAAGCGGCTGGCGCCCGACGGGATCATGCAGATCTGGATCGTGGAGCCGTTGGCGCCGGTCGAGCTCTCCGCCTTCGCCAAAGCCGTCAAGGACAGCTTCCCGCACGTGCGAGTCTTCCGCTCCCTCGAGGGCTGGGGCTATCACTGCCTCGCGAGCCGCGAGCCGTTCCCGTCCTACACGGCGGCCCAATTGGCGGCGCGCCTGCCGCGCGCGGCCGTCAACGACCTTTTGGAGATGGGGCCGCGGAAAACGGCCGCCGGGCAGTTCCAGTCGCTGCTGAGCTCCGAGGTCTCGCTCGACGCGCTCATCGCGCCCGGGGCCGAAGGCCTCCGGGACGACCGTCCGATCAACGAGTATTTCTTCCTGCGCCGCGGGCTCGCCGGGGATTAAGCCGCTAATCCTTCGCGGCCTCCGGCTCCGCGAAGGCGGCCTCATCGGCGGCGCCGGCCGCCTCCAAATAAGCGCCGGGCGCCAGACTTGCCGCCCTCAATCTGTTGCCGAGATACCTTCCCGTAAGGCTCGCCGCCTGGCCGACCGGTGGGATCGGCATCCCTTCCGGGAAAATAAAGGCGCATTTCCCGCCCTCGTCATCGGCCAGCATCACCATGTTCGCGACGCCGATGTATTTCTCCCCGGCAAGCGGAACATAGTTCGAGGCCCCTCGCGCCCCTGAATAAATCTTGCCGGGCTCCGCGAGGCCGAAGCCGTATTCCTTGCCGTTGGCGCCGACGATCTTCCGAACTCGCCCCCGGATGCGGACCAGCTTCCGCATGTAT
>JAQTNG010000445.1 GCA_028714015.1 Elusimicrobiota bacterium
GTCGCTCAGCTACCTGCATCGCTTCCCCGTCGATACGCTGAAGATCGACCAGTCCTTCATCCGCAACATCGATTCGGACGCCGGCGACCGGGCGGTGGTGAACGCCATCATCAGCCTGGGCGAGAGCCTCGGCCTGCGCATCGTCGCCGAGGGCGTCGAGACCGAACGGCAGGCCGAGTGCCTGCGCGGCCGCGGCGGCCGCGTCGACATGGCCCTGCAGGGCTTCCATTTCTGCCGGCCGCAGCGGCCGGATGCGATCGAGATTTTCCTGCGCGAGCGGGCGACGCCGTCGGCGGCGTGAGCGCCGGGCCTGAGTCGGCTCGCCCTAGGCGCTGTCGTCGTTCAAGAGTGGACCTAGCGTGGTCAGCAGCCGTTGCCACTCGACCTGGTCGAGCCGTTTGAGTCGATCGACCTGCGCTTCGATATCCCTGGCGAGCGTCGCGGCTTCCTCGTTCTTGATCAGCGCGATCTGGTCGCGAATGCCCCGGATGCGCTCGAATGCGGTGCGGGCTTCGGGGGACAGCGACTTCTGCTTTTCGGCGAGCTCGAGGAGCAGTTCGGTGAGCAGGCCGAGCTGACGGCCGTAGGTGGCCACGTCGAAGGCTCGCTTCTCGATCCGCTTGTCGCCGGCGGCGGCGTTGATCTAATCGAAGAAGGTGGTCGGTTCGATCTTCCGGGCGACGCTGCCGCTCCAGGGGTAGTGGTATTGCGGGGCCCAGAGCCATAGCCATGGAATCATTTTCTTCCTCCTGATGGGTGGGGCGGGGTCTTAAGCCTAGGGCATATCTCGTGGGGCTGCAATCGACGGGGTGTGCGGTGTGCCGGGCTCGGGTGCCGGGTCTCGCCCCGGCGGGCGAGTTACTTGTGCGCCCAGCATGGGCGCGATCTTGGAGGTGGAAGTCCTCCCGTAAGTTGGCCACAGCAAACGAAGCGAAGCGCAACTGCATGAGGGAGACCGAGTGTGGGGAGGAAGCGTGGAGCGAAACCGCGAACCGATGAACAAGAACCGGATACGAGGCGCAACGGAGCAGGGCGAGCAGGCAAGTGACTGCGAAGCTCTCGTGGCCAAGGCGACGAGGCGTAAATCCGGCGGCTGCGCGGGGAAGGATCGCGTTCTTACCTGGGGAGATCTCGCGTTATGCCTGAAAGGGCGACGGTGAAGAACCGGAGCGAGAAGTCAGCAGAGGCCGTAGTAGCTGCCGACAGGGAGCGAAGGGCCGAACGAGAAGGAAAGCCGAAGATCGTGTCGCCTGGAAGTGCAAGGCATCAGAAGCCCGGGAAACCGGGGCGAACCGAGAGAGGGCGAGGTGAAGCCTTGCCAGGTATCGGACGCGATGAAGCACGGCCGGCGCGACAGGAACCCGAAGGCTTAGGGCGAGCCGACCTGCTCACGCAGGCGCTCGCGAGAGCGAACCTGGTCGTGGCATGGAAACGTGTCAAGGCCAATCGCGGCAGTGCTGGGGTGGATGGATTGACGATTGCGGCCACGGCGGACTACCTCAAGACTCACTGGCCCCGGATCAGGGACGAACTGCAAACGGGACGCTACCGGCCCCAACCGGTGCGCCGCGTGCAGATACCCAAACCCGGTGGCGGCATGAGGGAATTGGGGATACCGACGGTGACGGATCGGCTGATCCAACAAGCCTTGTTGCAGGTCTTGCAACCGTTGATTGATCCGACATTCTCCGAATCGAGCTACGGCTTCCGGCCAGGCCGACGGGCACACGAGGCGGTACTGCAAGCGCAGCGCCATGTGCAAGACGGCTACGAGGTGGTCGTGGACGTCGATCTGGAGAAGTTCTTCGACCGAGTCAATCACGACATCCTGATGGACAGACTGTCGAAGCGGATCGCCGATAAAGCCGTACTGCGGCTGGTCCGGCGCTATCTCGAGGTCGGGATCATGGACCATGGTGTGATCGTTGAGCGTCATGAGGGTACGCCGCAAGGTGGGCCGCTCTCCCCGCTCCTGGCCAACGTGTTGCTGGACGAAGTGGATCGGGAACTGGAGAGGCGCGGCCATCGCTTCGTACGCTACGCTGATGACTGCAACGTGGATGTGCGCAGTCAAAAGGCAGGTAGCCGCGTACTGGCAGGGCTGCGCAAGCTCTACGCACGACTCCACCTGAAGGTGAATGAAACCAAGACCGCCGTGGCGGGCGCGACGGGCCGCAAGTTTCTCGGTTACGAATTATGGCGAACCGAGAAAGGCGAGGTCAGGCGTGCCGTGGCGATCAAGGCCCTCGACACCTATAAAGCGCGCATCCGGCAGATGACTCGCCGGATGGGTGGCCGCAATCTCGCTGAAGTGGTCGAAGCACTTCGTGGTTACGTGCCCGGCTGGAGAGCCTATTTCCGGCTGGCGCAGACGCCACGGGTATTTCGGGGCCTCGACGAGTGGCTGCGTCACCGCTTGCGCGCCATGCAACTCAAGCAATGGCGGCGAGGTCCGACCATGTACCGGGAGTTGAAAGCGCTGGGCGCCAAGCCGGAGCAAGCGGCCCGGATCGCGGGCCATGGATGTCGCTGGTGGCACACCAGCTGCCATGAACTCCACTACGTTCTGACCGTCGCTTACTTCGACCGGCTTGGCGTACCTCGTCTCTCATGACCTCAACTTCTCGAACCGCCCGGTGCGGACCCGCATGCCGGGTGGTGTGGGAGGGGCTCGGTCAGGTTTCCTGACCGCCCCTATCCCGATTCTTGTCACGCGCGACAAGAAAGTAACCAAAGAAACGCGCCCCCGCTGCCCCGGCCCTGCGGGCTGCCCGCGCTGCGGACCGCCAGTCCGGCCGGCCTCGCAAACTCGCGGCTGCGCCGCTCAGACAGCGAGTCCGGACTGCCCCGGACCGGCGGCCCTCCGCTCGGCGGGGCAGAGGGGAGGGCAAAGCGTCGCGCCCTTTGGACGGTCTACGGTACGCAAACTATTGCAAAGAGGTTCGCAACCGCTTGATGCCCTTGATTTGGTAGCGTTCGTCGCGTCGCAATTGTCGCGATAAGCCAGGGCATTCCGCTTTCATGCGCAGCCATTCGAACCGCGCGCCATTGGGCAGCGGGCCGGTCGCTGCCACAAACCA
>JAQTNG010000446.1 GCA_028714015.1 Elusimicrobiota bacterium
CCGCCTTCTCGAGCTGCGCTACGGGCATGGGGCGCCCTTGGCGACCATGGTCGCGGAGATGGGCTTCGGCATCGACCTCGTGTATTACGACCGCCATGGAGAGGAGCCGGCGCTGCCGTCCGCGCTCAAGGACGCGCGGGTGAGCGTTTTCCGCAGCCCGTGGGAGCTGGAGAGAGCCCTTCGCGAGATCGATTCCGCCGCCGTGTACTCCGATATCTATTTCGACTGGAGAATATCGCGGGCCGGCAAAGCGAGATTCGCGAGCAAGGATTTCGAGATGGGGCTCGAGGGCGCGCGGCGGACCTTCGAGAAGCTCCTGCCCCTGTGCCGTCTGCCTTTCTATCGCCAATACGCGTCGCATCTGAGGGGGCGGCATGCCGAGTAAAGTGGGAGTGCGCATCAACATCCCCTACCTTCAAGGCGCCTACCTGGGGCTCAACGCCATCCCCGACGCGTATTTCCTGGGAGACGGCCCGAGCTGCATCTTCGACAAGGCCGCGCACATCCACGGCCGTCACGACCTCTTCTCCACTCTTTTGTCCTGCGACAGCGAGCACCGGATCCAGCACACGGGCGTGAACGTCTTCAACATCGCCGGGGATTGCGAAGGGGACATCGCGTCGGGCCTGCGGCGCATCGCGGCCTTTCGCGGCTGCGGCGCGATCTTTCTCGGATCGATGCCGATGTGCGCGATCGTGGGCACGGATTACGAGCGGATCCTCCGGGATTCCCTGGCGGGCAGCGAGAAGCCCTCGTTCATCATGCCGCGGCGCAGCGCCGTCTCGGGAGACTGGCTCGACGGCTACGCCGCGGTCATGGAGGCGATGGCCGACGGCATGGATCTGGAGGAGGCCAAGCCCGAGCCCAAGACGGCGGCGCTGGTCGGCTACATGATGGATCGCAACGAAGGCGATCACCTGGGCAATCTGCGCGAGATCGAAAGGATCTTCAGCGCGCTGGGCTTGAAGCACACCTCGATCTGGCTGTCCGGGCGGCCCTATGAGGACCTGCGCGACGTGCGCCGGGCCTGCAAGATCGTCTCCCTGCCCTACGGCCGCAAGGCGGGAAAAATACTGGCGCGGCGTCTGGGCGTTCCGCTGGCCGAGGCCGGCCTGCCGTTCGGCCTGGAGGCGACCCGGCGCTTCGTCGAGCTTCTCGGTCGCGAGTTCGACTGCGAGCCGGCGGCCCGCGAGTTCATCGAGCGGGAGCTCGACGCGGTCGTGCCGAAGCTCGAGTGGACCGTGCCGCACGCATTCTTGAACCGTCGTTTCGCCTTCTCCGGAGACCCGCACCTCGCGGCCTGCTTCGTCGAGCAGATCGAGAGCCTGGGGGGGAAGATCGCGGGGATGATCGTCATCGGCGGGGATTATCACCTGACGCCGGAGCAGAAGCAGGCGCTGGAGCGCCGCCCCGGCACCCGGTTCGAGCCGCTGCCCGACGACGTCAGGGAGCAGTGGGGCGCCTTGTCCGAGGGCGGCGCGGACCTCGTCGTGGGCAGCGCGTTCGCCTTCGGCCAGGTCCGAAGGGGCCGGAAGTGGCTGGAGTTCGGCTACCCCTCCGAGGACACGCACTTCCTCCGCGCGGAGCCCTTCCTCGGCTTCCAGGGCGCCCTCGGCTTCTTGTCGCGGGCGGCCAACGAGGTCTCCCGCGGGCTCAACGAGGAGCGCGATGACGAGTAGCGTCCAGAGCGCGAGCGAAAAAAGGCACTGGGTCCGGCTCACCCGGTACTGCAACCAGCGGTGCCTGTTCTGCCTCGATCGCTACGCCCAAACGGGAGGCGTGCTGGATCTCGGCTTCGTGCGCCGCGACCTGGCGCGGGGCCGCAAGCGCGGGGTGACCCGCGTCGTGCTGAGCGGCGGCGAGCCCACCGTCCACCCCGACTTCGTCAAGATCGTGGGCATGGCGCGCGAGCTGGGCTACCGGCACATCCAGACGATCACCAACGGACGACGGATGTGCTATCCCGGATTCCTGACCGGGGCGGTCGCGGCGGGCCTCGACGAGGTCACCTTCTCGCTCCACGGCAACACGCCGGCTCTGCACGACCGTCTGACGCAGGTTCCCGGCTCCTTCGTGCAGGCCGTGTCGGCCCTGAGAGCGGCGCTGGCGACGCGGGGCCTGATCGTCAGCGTGGACGTGGTCATCAACCGCCTGAACCTTCCGGTCCTGCGCGAGCACCTCGATTTCTGCATCGGCCTCGGGGTCGGGGAATTCGATCTCCTGGCGCTGGTTCCCTTCGGCGACGCCTGGAAAAACCAGGCGGAGCTCTACTGCGACTTCTCGGTGAAGGAGAATCTCGACCATCTGCACCGCGCCCTCGAGCTCAGCCGCCGCAAGGATCTCCACATCTGGACCAACCGCCTCAAGCCGGAATTTCTCGAGGGCTTCGAAGGCCTCATTCAGCCGCCGGACAAGATCCTCGACGAGCTTCGCGGCCGCCGGCGAATCTTCGCGCGTTATCTCAACAGCGGCAAGACTCCGGGCTGCGCCGGCGACGCGTGCACCCACTGCTTCCTCAAGGACTTCTGCCGCGACCTCGGGGAGCTCGTCAAGGACGGCAGCCTGCCCGCGCGCGCCGAGCCGAAATGCCTGAGCGCGGGCGAGGCGGCCGGGCATTTCCGCTTCGGGAAAAAGCCGGACATTTTCGCCTTCGCCGAGTTCTACATCCAGTCCCGTTATTTCCTCAAGGGCTCCGTCTGCCGCGGCTGCGCGCACGAGAAGACCTGCGACGGCCTCAGCGTGCTGAAGATAAAAGAGAAGGGCTTCTCCGCGATGAAGCCCGTGAGGAAGCCGTGACCTCCGTTCTCTACTACGGGCTCTTCGTGAGCCTGGCCTCGGTCATATCGTTCGAGGATTGGCGGGAGCGCAAGATCCGCAATAATCTGATCCTCGCGGGGCTGCTCGCCTGCGGGACGGGCTTCTGCCTGCTCCTGGTGAACAGCCTCCTGGGCGTGAACCACGCGCGCCTCTGGATGCTCGGCGAATACTATCTGCCTCTGCGCTTCTATCCGAAAATGCTCGCCCACGTCCTGCTGAGCCTCGCGGCCGGCGTCGGCTTCTGGCGCTACTCGA
>JAQTNG010000447.1 GCA_028714015.1 Elusimicrobiota bacterium
CGGACCGGGGACGTATCGTCGATCGAAATCGAGTCCTTCAGGATGTCCCGCGCGTCGTCGACGGAGAGAGGGGCGCCCGTCATCGCCTGGAAGGCCTTCAGGCGGATCAGGCAGCCCTCCAGCGCGCGGACGTTGGTCTTGACCGAGGAGGCGATGAAGAGGATGACGTCGTCAGGCGCCGTGAAGCCCTCGTGCTCGGCCTTCTTGCGCAGGATCGCGATGCGGGTCTCGAGGTCCGGCGGCTTGATGTCGGCGACGAAGCCCCACTCCAGGCGGGAGACGAGGCGCTGCTCCAGCGGCGACATCTCCTTCGGGGAGCGGTCGGAGCTGACGACGATCTGCTTGCGGGAGTCGAAGAGGGCGTTGAAGGTGTGGAAGAACTCCTGCTCGGAGCGGTCCTTGGCGATCAGGAACTGGATGTCGTCGATGAGCAGGCAGTCGAGCGACCGGTAGCGGGCGCGGAAGGCGTCGATCTGGTTGTTCTGCACGGCGGCGATGAACTCGTTGACGAAGCGTTCGCTGGTCGTGTAGAGCACGCGCGCGCGCGGATGGTGCCGGCGGATCGAGTTGCCGATCGCGTGCATCAAATGGGTCTTGCCGAGGCCGACGCCGCCGTAGATCACGTACGGGTTGTACTGCGTGCCCGGGCTCTTCGAGATCGACTCGGCCGTCGCGCGCGCGAGGCGGTTCGACTCGCCGATGACGAACGAGTCGAAGGTGTAGCGGGGGTTCAGCTCCGAGAGGGGAAAGTCGGATTGCGGGGAGGCCTCGGGCACCGGGTCGGACGGGGGAAGCACGCGCGTCAGGTCGCGCTCGACGCGGAAGTCGATGCCGATCTCGGAGCCGGACAGATCGCGCAGCACCGACAAAAGGCGCTTCTGGTAGCGCTCCTTGATGCCGTCGGAAAAAAACTTATTGGGGACCTTGAGCATCAAGACCCCGCCTTCCAAGGAGGACGCTTCCACGGGCTTGAGCCAGAGCTCCGTGTTTTCATCGCCGATTTCCGAGCGCAGCCGTTCCACGGTCTGGGTCCAGAGCTCGACTTCGTCGACTTTCTTCACAGGTTATGCACAGATGTGGATAACTATGTTATCCACAGGAAATTTGTATATTTTTTATATGTTTATTTGAATCGCGGCCGTCGATATTAATGACCCCTCGCCGACGCGGCCGCGCGCCCTGGGGCGTCTTCCCAGAACCAGTCGGCATTTTACCAGTTTCTATTCCATAGAGTCAACCCGAGGCGGCGATCCGGCGGCTTCGCATTCGTTGACAGGTCGAGGGCCAACCGCTAGAATCTCCCACCTATGGAGATTCAACTGACGGCCAAGCAGCTCAAGATCACGCCCGCTCTGCGCGAGTACGTGCAGCAGAAAATGGGAAAGACCCAAAAGTATTTCGATCACATCGTTTGGGGCCAGGCTTTTCTTTTCGTGGAGAAGCGTTCGCATAAAGCGGAGATGATCGTGCACGCCCCGGGGCAGACGTTCCGCGCCATCGCGTCGGCCGCCGACCTCTACTCGGCCATCGACCTCGCGTCCGACAAGATCGACGCGCAGCTCAAGAAGCACAAGGAGCGCATCAAGAGCCGCCACAAGCCCAAGACCTCCGACACGATGGCCGAAGCGGTGCCGCCCGCCGAGCCTTCCTTCGCGGTGTCGCGCCAGCCCGTCTATCCGATGACGCCCGAGCAGGCCTCGTCGGAATTCGACGCTTCCGAGCGCGTGTTCCTCGTCTACTTGGACAAGGACACCGATCAGATCAACGTTCTCTACCGCCGCGAGGACGAGAGTCTCGGGATCATCCAGCCCGTTCGCAAAATCAAGCGCTGACGCCGTGCACGCCGCGGAACTGACCGTCGGCGAACTCCTCAAGGAGCAGGGCGAGAGGCTTCGCCTCGAGCTGCTCTCGGGGGAGAAATCCCTCGGCCGCCGGATCACGGTGGCCGACCTCAATCGCCCTGGCCTGGCGCTCTCCGGATTCCTCGACCGTTTCCGGGCGGAGCGCGTGCAGATTTTCGGCAACGGCGAGCAGGCCTACTGCCAAAAGGCCGACGCCAAAAAGCTGGCCGATGCTCTGTCGGCGATGCTGTCCGTCCCCGAGCTTCCGTGCGTGGTCGTCACGCACAACACGCCGGTGCCGCCGGCGCTCGCTCAGGCGTGCAAGAAGCACGGCGTGCCGTTGATCCGCTCCGCCTACGATACGACGACCTTGACCGGAGAGCTGTCCGAGGCGCTCGAAGCGCGCCTGGCGCCGTCGACCACCGTGCACGGCGTGCTCGTCGACGTCTACGGGCTCGGCGTCATCATCCAGGGCGATTCCGGCATCGGGAAATCCGAGTGCGCGCTCGAGCTGCTCAAGCGCGGCCATATTCTCATCGCCGATGACGCGGTGCAGATACAGCACCGGCGCGGCGCTTATCTGCGCGGCTTCTGCCCCGAGCCGCTCCGGAACCACATGGAGATCCGCGGGCTCGGCGTCATCGACGTCAAGCTCCTCTTCGGCATCGGCGCGATCCGCGACCGCACGCGCATCGAGCTCGCGATCAAGCTCGAGGCGTGGAGCGCGGGAACGGTGTACGACCGGACCGGGCTCGACGCCAAGAAGCTCGCCATTCTCGACGTGGAGATCCCGCTCATCCGGATACCCGTCAGCCCCGGACGAAACCTCGCGGTGCTCATCGAGGTCGCGGCGCTGAATCAGCGCCTGCGCTCCCAGGGCTACTTCTCGGCGGAGAATTTCAACCAGCGCCTCATCGAACGCATGAAGACCAAGGAGCGCGGATGACGAAATCCGCGCAGAAGAAGATCTTCGTCATCACCGGCGTCTCCGGCGCGGGCAAGAGCCAGGCGCTCAAGGTGTTCGAGGACTTCGGCTGGTTCTGCGTCGACAACCTGCCGATCGCGCTGCTCGACGAGTTCGCGGCGTTCGTGCAGAAGTCGCCCGCGATGACGCGCGTGGCCCTCGGCATGGACGTCCGCGAGGGACGCGTGCTCGGCGCGCTTCCCCCGCTGCTGCGCCGCCTGAAGCAGCAGGGCCTCGACGTGCACGTGCTCTTCATCGACG
>JAQTNG010000448.1 GCA_028714015.1 Elusimicrobiota bacterium
GGTATTCCTCCTTGCCGCCGAAGCCGCCGCCGGTGACGGTCTGTATGACCCGGATATTGTTCTCGTCCCGGTTGAAAATCTGCTTCATCGCCTTGAGCACGTAATACGGGCACTGAAGCGAGCACGTCACGATCAGGACGCCATCCTCTTCGTAGGCCGCGATCGCGTTGTTCTCGATGTAGGCGTGTTCCTGCGAGGGCGTGCGGTACTCGCCCGTCACGACGACGTCGGCGGCGGCGAAGCCCGCGTCGAGGTCGCCGCGGGAGATCAGGTAGGACTTGAAGACCTTGTCCGATTGCTCCATGTCGAGCACGGGCGGAAGGGGCTCGTACTCGATCCTGACGCGCTTGGCCGCCTCGTACGCCTTGGCGCGGTCCGGGTGCGCGATGAGCACGATCGCTTCCTCGCGGTGGCGCACGATCCCGTCGGCGAGCAAGGGCTGATCGGCCTCGATCAGGGCGACGATGTTTTTTCCCGGAATGTCCTTCGCCGTCACGATCACGCACTCGTCCCACGCGAAGGCCGGGTCGTAGGTGATGGACTTGATCCTGCCGTGCGGCACCGTGGAGCGGACCGTCGCTCCGTGCCAGCAGCCGGGAATGCTCGCGTCATCGAGGTAAAGCGCGCGCCCCGTCAGCTTCGCGGGCCCGTCCCGCCGCGGCTCGTTCTTCCCGACGCTCATGCCCGCAATCTTACCAAACGAAAAACCTACTTGGTGCCGGCGAGGTTGGTCATGTGCTTGAAGTAGGAGATCAGGTCGTCGATGTCGTCGGGCTGGAGGTCGTCGAAATCGGGCATTTTGGTGCGGCGGTACGAGGAGGCCTTGCGGATGAAGGGCTTGAGGAACGACTTCTTCTGGTAGCGGGTGATGCCGCGCGGCTCGTTGAGGTCGGGGCCGAGCGTGCCGCCGGCGCCGCTCATGGAATGGCAGGAGATGCAGGAGCGCTTGAAGACGGTCCAGCCGCGCACCGCGGCCGAGTCGGGGGCCGCGCCCCTCGGGAGCGCCTTCGGGTATTCGTCCTCGAGCACGGTCATCTTCACGCCCGTGACCTGCCAGGGCCAGGGGTAGCCCTTGGCCGGGCTCTGCTCGGGGCCGGTCCATACGAGGTAGAAGGGACCGGGGACGATGCCTTTGGCCGTCGGCTGCCAGCCGGGCGCGTCGGCGTCGGCGAAGGCGATCATGCCGCCGTCGTTCATCAGCACGGAGACCCGGGCATGCGAGCGGTAGCCGTCGAGCGCGTCGAAGAACACCTCGCCGAGCACGTTCTCTCCCCAGGACCCGCCGTACGCCGCCGTCAGCAGGTCCTTGAGCGGCACGGCTTTGTAGCGCTTGCGGGTTTTGTAAAACGAGTCCTCGACCTCGATGGTCCGCGCGGCCGGGCGCTTGGCCATGTCGGCCGCGGTCAGGCGCAGCACCTCCTTGTCTCCGGACACGAAAACCATCGCGGGCGCGGGACCGCCGGCCGCCCGAAGCGGCAAGGAGAGAAGCAGGGCGAAAATGAGGGTCATGCCTCGATTGTCCGAAATACGACGCCCGCGCGCAAACGGGCCGTCGGACCTGCCTCGGGCGGTGCCATAGGGCTCATGACGAGCCCGGACGCCGGCCCTACACTTGAGCCATGAGGCGCCCTGCGTCCATCGGCCTTGCCGCCATTTTATTGCTCTCGTCCGTCCCCCACGAGGCCGCGGCGCAGGCGATCCGTGCGACGAAATTTCCGGTCAATCCGTCGGGCCCGTTCATCGGTTTGCCCGCGGCGTTGTCGTCTCCTCTCCTGAATTCCGGTCTTCCCGCGAGTTCTCCATTTTTGTCGTTATCCGTCCCGCTCCTTCCCGCGCCGAGCCTCTCGTTGCCGCCCGCCGTCGCCAACGCCGTTTCCGCCGCCGCTGCCGCCGCCGTCACGCCGAAGGCGAACCCCGCGGCCGTCAAAGCCGTTTCCGTTCCTCTTTTGAATGCCGTCAAGGCGGCGAAGCCGCAGCCGCCGCAGGCGGCGCCCCGGATGGAAGCCCCGTCGGCCTCCGCTCTCTTCGACGGCGCCGCCGTCCGTTCCGCCGCGTCGACCGGCGATCCCGTCGTCCCCGACGGCTCTCCCGAGGCGCGCGTTCCCCGCCGCGCCGAAGCCCCTCCTCCCGTCGCGAGCCGTCTCGCGCGCTGGGCCGGCGTCGCCGGCCTGCCCCCGTCATCCCACGGCGTCGCCCGCGTCCCGCTCTCCGCGTCCCCGCTCCATGCCGAAGCGGAGCACGGGCACGGCTCTTCGCCGTCCGGCGCTCGCGCTCCCGTCCATGAGTCCGCGCTCAAGCGCGCGATGGCCGCCGCTTTGTTTTTCATCGCCATCGAGATGATCGGCGGGATCGTGACCGGCAACGCCGCGCTGCAGGCCGACTCCCTGCACCTCGCGTCGGATCAGGTGATCAACGCCGCGGCGCTGTTCTCGGCCTGGCTCTCCCGCCGCCCGCCGTCCGCGGCCAGGCCCAACGGCTTCCGGAAGGCCGAGGCCGTCGTCGGCCTCCTCGCCGCCGCGGTGATCGCCTTCACGGGCTTCGAGATGGGCGCCGAGGCCTGGACCCGGTTCTTCACCCCCGGCGCGGCCGCGACATGGAGCGTCGCGCTTTTCGCGCTCGCCAGCCTCGGCGCGAATCTGTCCTCGGCGCTGATCCTTCGGCGCCATCACGGGGAAAGCCTGGGCGTGAAGAGCGCGTTCATGGTCGCGATGACCGACACGGTCGGCTCGATCGGGGTGATCGTGTCCGCCGCCGCCGCGATCCTGTTCGGCTGGGCGTGGGTGGAGCCCGTCGTGGTCGCCCTCATCGGGCTCATGATCGTCCGGATCGCTTGGGGGCTCGGCCGGCCCGCCTGGAAAGCGCTCGTCGCGCCCGGCCGCCCGGCTTCCGGCCCCGCGCGCTAGCGCTTCAGCGAAACGACGGGGAAGAACAGGCCTTTGCGCGAGCGCGTCCACCAGGAGCCGTCGGCGCGGCGGCGCGCGGGCGTCGCGAACGCGGTCTCGTAGCGCATCGCGCGGACGTACAGCGGCCTGGCGCCGTCGAGCGGATTCGGGCCG
>JAQTNG010000449.1 GCA_028714015.1 Elusimicrobiota bacterium
CCACCTTTTTGTGGGCCTCGTACAGCTTCTTGTGCGGCTCGATCACCGCCTTCTTCAGGACCTTTTTGTGGACCTCGACGACCTTCTTGGCCACCTTCTTGATCTTGGACCCGATCTTCTTGAAGAAGCTCTTCCCCAGGTCGTCCAGGCCGTCCATTCCGATGTGGCCCATGTACCCGTCGAGCCCGCGCCGCTCCGCCTCGAGCTCCCGCGCCATGTCGGAGAGGAGGTGCTGGTACGGGTCCGGCGTGCGGAGCACGGGGATGAGGTAGCCGTGCAGGAAGTCGGGATCACGGGCCTCGTCGGCGAGCGCGGCGCGCAGGGTGGACGGGAGCGCGTCGAACGCGTCGACGTCGCGCAGCCCGAGGGCCCAGATGTTGCTGTCCAGCGCGCCGGCTCGCGGCATGTTCTCAAGGGTCAGCACCGTCTACCTCCTGCCCTTCTTCTTGAACGCGAAAAAAATGGCGGCGAAGAGGCCCAGCCCGGCGATCCCCGCGGGGACCGCCCAGCCCGGCACGCCGCCGCCGATGTCCTGCGTCAGGAACCCGGCCGGCGAGGACGACGACGCGGCCACGGCCAACTGTTCGGCCTGTTTCGCCTGGGCCTGGGTGATGGCTGCCTGTGCGTTCGCGATGGCGACCTGGGCCGACGCGCTCTGCATCGCCGCGTTCGCCTGGATCTTCGCGATGTCCTTCTGCGCGCTGGCGGTGACCCTCGCGCCGTAGATGCTCGATGCCGCCCCGGCGGCCGCGCCGATGAGCGAGCCGATGATCTCGAACTGTCCGAGGTCGCCGAGGCCGGCCATGACGAGCTGCGGGGTGTCCCCGTCCGCGATGGCCCGCACCGCCGCCATCTTCTCCGACAGCGGCATCCGCTCGACCAGCTTCTCCACGATGGAGGGCATCGACTCCGCGATGGCGGTCGTCTGTCGGCGCAGGACCGGCCACTCCCCCTTCGTCTCGGGGTACATGCGCGGGTTGAGTTGGTTCGCGATCACCTTCCGGGCCCAGATGGAGAGGTCGCGCTCCCCGCCGGGCTGCCGCAGGATGGACGAGAGCTTGCGGCCGAAGGCGGGGTTCGCCTTCGACTCCTGCTCGACCAGGGCGATGTCGCGGTCGTTCATGGCTCTAGCGTCTCCGGGAGATCACCGAGAAGAGGAAGACGAGGCCGCCCAGCCCGAGGAGCCCGAGCAGGATGTACATGGCCGTGCTGAGGCCGCCGCTGCCGCCGGACGCGGCCGCCGCCTGAGCCGCCGCGAGCTGCTGTTGCTGCTGCTGGGTCAGCGCGATCCCCTGCGCGGCCTGCGCCTGGATCTTCGCGATGTCCTTCTGGGCGTCGGCCGTGATGCGGGAGCTGTAGATGCTCCCTGCCGCCGTGCCCGCCGCCGCGATCACCTTGCCGATGGTCCCCCAGATGTCCGTGCCGGAGCCCGAGGCGGCCGTCGTAGGCTGGTCGAGGCTGGTGACCATTCCGGGGATGCCTTCCGCGAGGCCAGCGATGCCCGGTCCCATGAAGGCCGGCCTCGCGTTCTGCGCGATCTGCGACTTGATGTACCGGACCTTGTACCGCAGGAGCGGCCACTTGCCGGCCATCTCCCTGTACCGGCTGGGGTCCAGTTCGTTGATGGCTGCACGCTTCATCTCGTCGTCGACCGTCTTCGCGCCGTCCGGCTGACGGGCGATCCGCGTGAGGTACGGCCAGAAGGTCTCGTCGTGCCTCCCCTCCGCGAGGATGTGCGCGCGGGTCTGGAGGGGCATCCGGTCCACCACGTTGTCCGCGATCGTCTTCATGTCGTTCACTCCGCTTCCTGCGGGGCCCGCGCCCCACAATGGGGCGCAACGTCCCGGAACCGGGGGCCGGGATCGTGGGCCCCGCATTAAAAAAACTCCCCCTCGTTCACCTGGGCCAGGCTACCTCTTGAACAGGCCGACCAGCACGGGAAGCATCCCGCGCAGGAACTCGACGGCCATGTTCACGATTGCGAGAAATTCCTCACGGGCCGCGACCGAGGCGTTCACCGCCACGGCCGACAGCTCGTTCTCGATGGACTGCCGGACCGACTCCATCCGCTCCAGGGCGTCCTCGCGGGTGGCGTCGTCGCTGGCCGCCGCGTAGGTCACCCCGAGGGTGGCCAGCCGCTGCGCCCGCTCGTAGATGAACTCCCTCGCCCCCTGGTTCTCGTCGAGGAACTTCTTGCCGCGCGCCTCGATGCGGTCGATGATGACCTGGGTCAGCTCCTTGATCGTGGTCGGCATCAGTCACCCAGCGACTTTCTCAGGGCTTCGATGTTCCGAGCGTCGGAGTCGACCAGCTTCTGCTCGTCGTCCACGAACGCGGCGGCCTCGGCCTGCGTCATCTTCCCCGCGGCGACCCTGGCGGCCGCGTCCGCCTTGACGTACTTCATGTACCGCGCCGTGACGAGCGTGTGCGTCTTCACGACGTTCGCCACCGCGCCCTTCTCTGCCGCGCACTTGCACGACGCGAGACAGACGGCCAGCGCGAGCAGCGCGGCCAGAGCAACCTTGCGACGCATGAATGACCTCCAGTCTATGCCTTCGGCCCCGGGTCGTTCCCGCCGCCGGACGTGGGCGGCGACTTCTTGGGGATGAACGACGCGAGCACCGAGAGGAACTTGTCGTGGAACGCGGCGGCCCCGACCGCGACGAACGTGAGGATGAGCATATGGAGGGCCCATGCCTTCGACGTCGCCGGACCGTAGGTGTCGGCCATGATCCACTTCGCCAGCGCGCCCAGCGTGTAGGCCAGCACGATGACGAGCAGCGGCTCGCGCCCCGACACCCAGTTCTTGAACATGAGCTTGAGCCCCTCCACAAGGAAGGAAACCCCGCCCGCAATCCCGCCGTAACTGAGCAGGAACTTGAGCACGACCTCCTTGACCGGATCGGCGGCCGCGTCCTGCGCGGCCGCGAGCGCCGCCATCACCATCCCCATGGGTAGCCTCCCTTCAAGCGCGCCGCCCTATACGGCGCGCTGCCTCTGTTCTTCCTCCTGCCGCACGCGCCGGCCCGTGGCCTCCTTCAGCG
>JAQTNG010000450.1 GCA_028714015.1 Elusimicrobiota bacterium
CCAGAAGGACGCGTTTGCGAGCGAGCGCCAGATCGGCAGACTCCTTCGCGACCGGAGCAGGCTCCGCGAGGAGCTCCGGCGGCTCGCGCGTATCATCAACCGGGGGATCGCGGAGCCCGCGAAGCCGGGCGCCCGGAGTCCCGGGCCGAAGCGGCCCGCCCGGCCGGCATAGGACACCGGGGACACTTTTGGCCGGAGCCGCCATGCTCTTCGAGGCCATCCAGGCCGGGGATCTCGATCGGGTGAAAGCCCTGCTGCGCGAAGACCCCGCGCTCGCGCGGGCCAGAGACGCGAACGGGACCTCCGCGCTCATGATGGCCGCCTATGCCGAGGCGCCCGCGATCGCGCGCGCGATCCAGAAGGCCGGAGCCCCGGTGAACATCTTCGAGGCGACCGCGCTCGGCCGGCAGAACCTCGTGCGCGACCTGCTCGCGATCACGCCGGACCTCCTCCGGGCCACGTCCCACGACGGCTGGACACTCCTGCACCTCGCCGCCTTCTTCGGCCACGTCGACCTCGTGCGTTTCCTGGTCGGCCGGGGCGCGGATCTCCGCGCGATCTCGCGCAACCAGATGGCGAACCAGCCTCTGCACTCGGCCGTCGCGGGCCGCCGGCTCGCGGTCGCGGAACTCCTGCTGCGGGCCGGGGCCAACGTGAACGCCCCGGCCCAGACCGTGACGCCCCTGCACCTCGCCGCGCACGCGGGACATGGCCCCCTCGTCGAGCTACTGCTCGCCTTCGGCGCCGACACGAAGGCCCGGGACGCCCACGGGCACAACGCCGCCGCGCTCGCGGCCGAACAGAGCCACACCGCGATCGCGGATTTTATCCGCAGATACTGACCCGGTGGAAACCGCATTGTTCAACCTCTCCGGGCGCGGAATGACGGCCTCAGGAGCCGTGGAGAGGATCCCGTGATTCCTGCGATACTGATGCCATGACGGACAAGCCGCCGCTTCTCCTCAACACCATCGGGTGCCCCGACTGGTCTCTCGAAACGATCGCGCACCACGCCAGGATCTTCGGCTACAACGGCATCGAGCTGCGCACCCACGAGGACGGCAACCATATCGCCCCCGGGGCCTCCATTGAGGAGGCGGAACGGGTCGGCCGGCTCTTCCGCGACGCCGGAGTCCCGGTCACCAGCGTAATGGGCTACACCCGGTTCGCCTTCGCGGACCGGGGCCAGATCGCGGCCAACCAGGCCCTCATGCGCCAGCTCATACGCCTGGCCCGGACCCTCGGGGCCCCGTTCATCCGAAGTTTCGCCGGTCAGCTTCCCCCCGAGGCCGACCGGCCGGCCATGATCCGGACGGTCGGCGACGCCCTGCGGCCCCTGGCCGAAGAGGCCCTGGGCTTGGGGATCCGGATCGGACTCGAAACCAACAGCGACTGGTGCTCGAGTGAGGTCATCCGCGCCGTCATGGACCGGGCCAACTCGCGGGGCTTGGGGGTGGTCTACGACATCCTGAACGTCTGGGATTCCGGTATCGAGCCCTGGGAAGTCGCCTGGCCCCGGCTGAAGCCCTTCATCCTTTACTGCCACCTCAAGGACGGCTACCGGCTGGCCGATGGAAAGCTCCGGTACGTCCTCCTCGGCGCCGGGGACCTGCCCCTGCGGGCCATCCTCGCCCGGTTCAAAGCCGACGGGTACGACGGCGCGTTCAGCTTCGAATGGGAGAAGAAGTGGAACCTCGAGCTCGAGGCGCCCGAGCGGGCGATGCCCCACTTCCCGCACAAGCTCCGCGCGACCTGGGCCGAGGTCTAGAGTAAAGTGCCGGGCCGACTGGAAGGCCTTCGGCTGCCGATCCGGGACGAAGCCTGACGGCCCGTTTTTAGTTGACAGGGGTGAAGATCCTGGAGTAGCGTCAACGCCATGCGTGGGCCAATGCTGTGCGCGGGCTGATGCCGTGAGTCTCCTGGCCAGACTCTTCTACTTCTACCGCCGGTGGGCCAAGAAGATCCGGCTGTTCCTGATCCTGTCGGGACCCGGAATCATCGTCATGGTCGCGGACAACGACGCGGGCGGGATCACGACCTACGCCGCCACGGGCGCCAAGTACGGCTACGACCTCATCTGGTTCCTCGTCCTCCTCGGCCCGCTCGCGTACTTCGTGCAGGAAATGACCGTCCGGCTCGGCGCCGTAACCAAGCGCGGGTACGCCGAGGTCATCTTCGAGTCCTTCGGCGCCCGCTGGGGCTGGTTCGCGCTCCTCGATCTCGTGTTCCTGAACTGGCTCACGCTCGTCACCGAGTACATCGGCATGACGGCCGCCCTCGGCGTCTTCCATGTCCCGGCGTGGCTCACCGTCATCGTCGTGTCGCTCATCATGATCGCCATGGTTCTGCAGGGACGCTACTGGACGTGGGAGAAGATCGCGCTCCTGTTCTGCGCCCTGAACCTCGTGTACATCCCGTGCGCGTTCCTGATCCGCCCTCCCGCCGGGGAGATCATCCGCGGGCTGATCCCGGGCCTCCCGGGCGGCATGAACAGCCAGATCTTCTTCATGCTCATGGCCAACATCGGCACGACCATCGCGCCCTGGATGGTCTTCTTCCAGCAGAGCGCGGTCGTGGACAAGGGAATGCAGGAGAAGGACATCCCGTGGGAGCGCGTGGACACCTTTGTCGGGTCGCTCTTCACGGTCCTCGTCGCGGTCTTCGTCGTCATCGTGACGGGCACGCTCCTCCGCGGCGTCGAGATCGACAGCGCAGCCCAGGCCTCGCAGGCGCTCATGAAGGTCAACCACCTGCTCGGGGCCCTCCTTGCCATCGGGCTGTTCAACGCGGGGCTGCTGGGCGCGATCTGCATCTCGCTCGCAAGCTCATGGTCCTTCGGGGAGGTTTTCGGCTGGGCCCACTCGCTCAACCAGCGAGTGAAAGAGGCGCCGTGGTTCTACGCCTGCTATTTCCTCCTCCTCGGCAGCGCGGGCTCCATCGTCCTCATCCCGGGAGCCCCCCTCGTGCTCATCACGCTCTTCGTCCAGGTGATCGCCGTGACCCTGCTCCCCGCGGTCCTCACGTTCCTGATCC